>CACZNW010000100.1 GCA_902782595.1 uncultured Methanobrevibacter sp.
GCTCTTAAGTATACCTCTAAATTCACGATCTCCTTTGAGTTTTAATAAAACAGGAGCATCCACAGATTTTCCTAATGCGTCAAGTGGCCTTTGAACATTTTGTCCGCTCATTATATCACCTTAATATTATTACAATTTTAGTTTTTTTTAGTATGAATGAGAGTATTACATACTCATTTTATTAGACATAATATAATCAAGTTAAGATAAGACAAAACCTAATTAAAACTAATATTAATAATTATAACTAACCTACTATATAAAGGTTACCTTAATTTAGATGAAAAATAGGAAAAACCAAACATTAATATTGAGATTAACTTAAGTTTCAGTTTTCAAATGCTCTCACACATTACTTAAATGCAACACACCATAAAAATATTTTCACAAAACCATCACCGTGTGATATCAATGAGATTTGACCGTGAAAAATACACCGATTTAATACTCTATCTATTGTCCCAATGCAACAGCAAACCGGGATTTGGAAAAACTGTACTGTGCAGCATATTGTATTTCATTGATTTCGATTATTATAGCCATTACGGAGAATTAATCACAAATGAAACCTACATTAAATCAAAAAGAGGCATAAAACCACAGCATTTTAAAGAAGTCTGTGAAGAATTGATATCAAAAAAATTCCTGTTTTTCAGAAAGGAACCATATTACAACAGGACAATATACAAATATTATTTAATTATAATTCCAACACCTAAATTCACATCAAAAGAGCTTGAAATTATAAATTATGCCATTGATAAGTTCAGTGATAAAAATGCAACTACCATAACCCAATATGCAAAAAAAGATCCTTCAATAAGCATTACGGATTTTGGTGAAAAAATTGACTGCAGACATGTTTTATCAAAATTCAACAGTAATAAATAAGTTTATTAATTTTGAATACAAAATATAATTCAATAAAATATTATTGGGATATCATGGCAATTAAAGTTAAAAAAAGAAATTTCCTAAAAAAGAAGAAAATTAAAGAAATAAAAGCGGAATTAGGAGAATATGGAGATTTGCTTCAAGGTAAGAAAAATGTTGAAATTCTTGAAGCCGAACCTAATTCATTCATACTGGTAGACGGTGAACCTTATATAATAATAATTGATGACAAGCCATTCCCAACACTAAAAGCGGCATTGGCCAAACAAATCGAAGCAAAAACTGTCACTGTTGATATGGGCGCCATCAGATTTGTGAGCAACGGTGCAGACATTATGAGTCCAGGAATCGTTGATGCCTCTCAAGGCGTTGAACCGGGAGACATTGTCTTAATCATTGATGAAACACATGGAAAACCGCTGGCCATTGGAATAAGTTTAATCAGCGGCGAAGAAATGATTGCAAATGATTCCGGGAAAGCCGTGGAAACCAAACATTACGTTGGCGACGATATCTGGAACTTTGAGTTATGAAGTGATTAATATGGCTGAGTTAAGATACAGAGCAGGAAAAGTCAGAGACCCCGGAGTTCACAAAATTGGAATAATAGCGCTAGGATCACATTTGGAAAATCACGGCCCGGCACTGCCAATAGATACAGATGCTAAAATCGCAGCACACATCGCATTTCAGTCATCCCTTTTAACCGGAGCCAAATTTTTAGGAATAATCTTTCCAGCATACGAATTGGATACAATTGACCATGGTGTGCACGTTTCACTTGAAGAATTAAAAGAAAATGTTATCAGTACACTCAATCAGGCGAAGAAATTTCTAGATATTGAAAAAGTCGTTATCGTCAATGCTCATGGAGGAAATATTCCATTAATGGCGGAATTATGGGATATCGAAGATAAAACCGACATGTCAATTACATTCAACAACAAGGTAATTTCATCAGAAGGTCCTCACGGCGGAAGCGGAGAGTTGTCAATGGCTAAAGTTTTAGGCATCATTGATGAAAACGAAATTGCAAATCAGGCCAATGTCAGCGAATATGAGGAAGTCGGCCTCTATGGATTTAATCAGGCCCGTCGAGATGACCCAAATATCGAAGAGGGTGCAAGAGACGTTGAAGAAAACGGAGTTTATGTGGATGAGGAATACGGCATCAGACTGTTCAGTTTAGCCATTAACTCCGTAGTATTTGATGTGGAAAAATTACTTGATTTCTAAAAAAAAAAATAAAAAAAAAGATTATTTGTCAACAGTTGTTTCAATCTGTGAATCACTTGAAGAACTTTGACTTGGACTGCTTGAAGAATCATCAGAGGTTGTTTCAACCTGTGAATCACTTGAAGAACTTTGACTTGAATCGCTTGAGGAATCATCAGAGGTTGTTTCGACCTGAGAACTGCTACTGTCATCTGATGAATCATCACTGCTTGAATAATCGCTGTAATCCTGATAACCATAACTGTTACTATTGTCTGAAGTGTCATCTGTAATTGCTGAAAGATTATCCAGTATTCCTCCATTGGATTCGGTTTCATTAGGTAAAATTGAAATCGGACCAGTCATAGATGCAAAAACACTTGCAAGACAGAATGCAACAACTGCAACTATAAATATTACCAAAACTGTAGCGGATCTACTTGACACAATTATCACCTACAAAAATTAATTAAATTTAATATGTTGTATTAGATATATAAATATATTGATACTATGAAAACTATTAAAAAACCGGTTCAAAGTGAAATAAATATTAAGAAATCCCAGTTCATATGCTGTCTTTATCCGACTAAAAACAAGAAGGAATCCAAAGAGATTATCCGAAAGTTGAATCAGAAATACAGTGATGCAACACACAACTGCACAGCCTATATCGTTGGTGACGGAGAGGGTTTTGATGATAATGGAGAACCCGGCGGAACCGCAGGAAAACCTATGATTAATGTTTTAAGGAAAAATGAACTTCACAATGTTACCGCCATTGTTACAAGATACTTCGGAGGAATAAAACTTGGAGCGGGAGGTCTTGTAAGAGCATACTCCAAATCAGTTATGGAGGCTATCGGAAAAGCCGAGATAGTTGAAATTGAAGAATATGATGTTTATAAGCTTACTTTTGAATACAGTGACATCAAATTGGTTGACGGAGATGTCAGAAATGCCTCACTTGAATTAATAGATAAAGAATACACCGATAAGGTAATCTATCATATCGTATCAAAAGACAATCAGAATATCAGTAAAATATTTGAAAAATATTCTGGAAAAATAAGTGTTGATTTTGAAAATAAACAATTTTTAGAAAAAATTTAAAAAAAGAAGAACTTACTGTTCTTCAAAATTTGCTGCAGGAACACCACATACTGGACATACGTAATCTTCAGGCAATACATCTTCATCTAATACAAATCCGCAGACTTTACAAACATAAGCCATCAGAACCACCTTATTCTACTTTTTCAAACATATCGGCAGTTGCACCGCACATAGGACATTTGTAGTCTTCCGGAAGTTCATCGAACTCGTCTGTGACAAATCCGCATAATTTACATTTAAATTTTGCCATAATAAATATCTCCTTAAATATTTTTTAGTAATAATAATTATAGTGATAATAATATATAAAACTAATCTATTTTTTCAAACATTGCCTTTGCCATTCCACATTTCGGACATTTAAATGATGCCGGCAAATCCTCAAATTTGGTTCCTGCTGGAATATTCAAACCTTCTTCAATATTATCTTCATCAAAAACATATCCGCAGATTTTACATTTATATACAGACATAATCAAACTCCATTTTATTTTTAAAATCTATTAGGAACTTTCAAGTGATCCGGAAGCGGCTTGATACGTGCGGGAGTTCCAATAGCCAAATAGAATGGCGGAACAGAATGTATGACAATAGCTCCGGCAGCCACAATGGAACCTTCGCCAACTTCAACATTTGATAAAAATGTAGTATTGCCTCCAATTGATGCACCACGTCTGACTTTAGGTCCCTGAAGTTCATAATTGATCCTTACAGGATATTTATCATTTGTAAAACAAGCACAAGGTCCGATAAACACGTTATCTTCAATTACAGAGTTGGTTGGAATATAAACATTAGACTGAATACTGACGTCATTTCCAATAATAACATCCCCTTCAATGACCGTATTGGTTCCAATCAGCACGTCATCCCCAATATTGGTATTTTCACGAATGACAACGTTATGTCCTGTTCTAAAGTTATCTCCTATAACCACATCATTATATATTATTGAATTTGACCTGATTGTATGGTTTTTACCGATAATTGGAGGTTTTGAATTTGGAGAATATTCAACACCAAACTGAATGTTCTGGTCTTTAGGGAAGTTTAACTCGGGTTTTGAATAATCCGGCTGGATAGATTCTCTTTCTATTTGCGGTCTTTCATAAATAACCTCAGTCGGCTCTTCCCTTTGAGGCTGAGTATAGAAGTTATCCTGTCTAGGCGCTACTTCACGTTGACGGTAAACCGGTCTTGGAGCCTGTTGAGGTTCCTGGGAATACATACGATACCTGTCATCATATGGATTTCCTCTACTTTTTGAGTGTTTATCATCAAGTGTCTGTGAAAATCTAACCATATTATCAAACCTTCATTGAATTAAATTTAACATATTAATGACATTATTTATGTTGTTCAATAGTATATATACTAATTGGTTTATTTGCGATTAGAAATATTAAACAAAAAATAGAAAATAACAAAAATATTGAAAACTATTTCTTGCTTAAATCATGACGACAATTAAAAACACAAATATCAAAATCAGTAGGAAAATATTAACCTCACTATTTGAGTATTGGGGTTCCGCATAACTTGGAGTATCAATTGATGTTTGATTAACATCAGTAGAATCATTCTCATATAGATAAAATGATGGAGCATATACATTTGAATATCTGAATTCAGAATGCTGCGGAATTGCTTTTGCAATTTCAGCTATTGAAGACAAATAATATGGAAAAGAAAAATTTGCAAAACTTTCACTTTCATTCCAGGTATAATTAGCACTTACATTACCATAATGATTTAAATAGAATATTACCATGAATTTCAGGTAATCTGTTTCATTTTCTGTTAAATTATACTCTGGGAATGTTGAAATTATTGAATCAAATATTTTCAGATATGTTTCATAACCTTCACTGCAATTATTTAATGTGTAATTGGAAGGATTAATAAGATATAGTGAGTATTCGTTTAAAAATTCTTCGCTGTCTGTCCAATTGAAGTAAGAGTAGTTTCCATAGTTATACAAGTAGTAATTAATTTTAAGTTGAAGGTAGTCGAATTCCGTAAAATTATAATCATCTGAAGTATCATTGTCATCTTCGATGCCATCCAAATCATCATCCCATTCGTAATCATCATCGAGATCATCATCCAAA
>CACZNW010000101.1 GCA_902782595.1 uncultured Methanobrevibacter sp.
AACATCAAAAATCTTTTTACCACCAATTTCAACTAAAAAAAAAAATCACGCTAGTGAAACCACTTCAAAAATAAACAAATACAATAATTAAAATATAACTAACTGAAGATAAAATAAATAAAAAAAATAAGAGTTAAAAACTCTTAAAAATAAATTTACACAATTCCTTGTGCGTTCATTGCGTCAACAACTTTTTTGAATCCTGCAATGTTTGCTCCTGCAACATAGTTCTTGTCCATGTCGTATTCAGCAGCAGCATCTGCAACATTCGCGAAAATATCTTCCATAATTCTTTGAAGTCTTGAATCAACTTCTTCAAATGTCCAGGATAATCTTTGTGAGTTTTGAGACATTTCAAGTGCGGAAGTAGCTACTCCTCCAGCGTTGGATGCTTTACCCGGTGCGAACAATACATCATTTTCCTGCAAGAATTCAGTTGCTTCAATTGTTGTAGGCATGTTTGCTCCTTCAGCAACTGCCAAAACACCGTTTTGAACTAAGATTTTAGCATCTTCTAACTGCAATTCGTTTTGAGTAGCACATGGAAGTGCAATGTCACATTTGATAGACCATACCCCTTTTCCTTCGTGGTATTCAGCGCTTTCTCTTGCTTCAGCATATGCAGTTAATCTTTCACGTTTTACTTCTTTTACTTCTTTGAGTAACTCAACGTCGATTCCTTCAGGATCATAAATCCATCCTGTTGAATCAGAACAGGTTACCGGTTTTCCACCTAACTGCTGAGCTTTTTCAATTGCATAAATTGCCACATTACCTGCACCAGATACTACAATGGTTTTATCCTTAATATCAATGTCATTAGCTTTTAACATAGCATTTGTGAAGTATAATAAACCATATCCTGTAGCTTCAGTTCTTGCAAGAGACCCTCCGAAAGTTAATCCTTTACCGGTTAATACTCCTTCGTATAGTCCTCTGATTCTTTTGTATTGTCCGAATAAGAAACCGATTTCTCGGCCACCTACTCCAATATCTCCTGCAGGCACATCAGTATCAGCTCCAATGTATTTGCATAATTCAGTCATGAAACTTTGACAGAATGCCATGATTTCCCTGTCAGATTTTCCTTTAGGATCAAAATCAGATCCGCCTTTTCCTCCTCCGATTGGAAGTCCGGTTAATGAGTTTTTAAAGATTTGTTCGAAACCTAAGAATTTGATAATTCCTACATTTACTGATGGGTGGAAACGTAATCCTCCTTTGTAAGGTCCAATTGCTGAGTTGAACTGTACACGGTATCCTGTATTTACCTGTACCTGACCGTTGTCATCTACCCATGGAACACGGAATTTTAATTGTCTTTCAGGGTTTGTTAATCTTTCAAGAAGAGCATTTTTTCTGTATTCTTCTTCATTTTCTTCAATTACCACTCTTAGAGATTCTAAAACTTCACGTACTGCCTGGTGAAATTCAGGCTCTGAAGGGTTTTGTTCTATTATAGTTTCAATTACTTCATCTACGTATGACAAAATTATTCCTCCGAATAAAATTCTGAATTATATCATTAAAATTTTAACAATATAATTAAATATTTGAATCTTCTCATATTTAACTATTATTCAATTTTTACCAAAAATAGCCTAATATCATTCATTAAAATTAAGATAATTATTATACAAATTATACAAAATCCAAAAATAATTATTTTATTTTTTAAATCTTTTCAAATATTTTTCTACAATTGACAATAAAAATTATCAATACATAAACAAATGTCGGCAAACATCTTCCACCCAAAAGTTTCCGAAGACCAAATGTTTTAGGAAATCATATTTTACATGCCAAAAATCGAACAAAAACATCAAATACAAAAAAATATTAAACAAAATAGTATGAAAATTTAAAAAGCATATTCCTTTATATATCATAATTTATAAATTAATATCTATAATTGGATAAAACTTAATTTTTAATAAACAAAGTGATAAAATATGATAACCAAAGACCAGTACAACAGCCTGAAAGAAAATTACCTGACAAAAAACAGAAGCATGCACTCACTGTATGTAGAACTGAACAAGGAAAAAACCGTTCCCAAACCAATGTTTTTCAAACTTATAAACCAGATACGCAAGGAAGAAGGTCTCGGCGAATATTACATAAAAAAAGAGAAAAGAAGAAGTGATATTATAACACACTTTGACAAATCGCCAAGATGCTATAATTAGCGCTCGACATAATACCTCAGTATTGCACCGATTCCACCGAATGCCCGAAACAGCTGCATGCCTTCTTCAGTTTCCGTGGAGATGAACTCAACGTCAGTATTCATTTCTTCAGCCTTTTCAACAAATTCTTCAGCCAAATCCATTGAAGATTCTTCTTTTAAAATTTCATTACAGTTAGGACATCTTTCCTGCATACTGTCGGCTTCAGACTGTGTTTTAACTGTGAACTGCTTTTGTGTTCCGCATCCGGGACAGACAAATGTCTTGCGCATGCTTGTCAAATCTTCAGATAAAAGCAGCACATCAACAGCACCGATTGTAAGGTTGGTTCTCACTTCATCTTCACCATAGGAATAAAGGCCCTTGTCCTTTCTCAGTTCCTGAATGAATCTCTGAACGAGTTTTTTCTCCTGAATCACATCAAGGTTTGCCAAATCATCAGCTGATTTGGCGATGACTTCACGGATTCCCTCTTCACCAGTGTATGATGTGTCGACTATTGTCATTACCTTATTCTTAAGCTCATACTGGAGGTAATCCCCTTCAAAGAAATCCTTCTTGGTGAACCCCGGTCCTCCAATGATAATTCCTTTCAAATCATCCTTTAATGGTAAAAACGCTTCATTCATATGATCTCCAATACGTTTTAAAAACTGGTGGGCAAGATCCTCGATTACACGGTCAAACCTTCTCTGAGACTGTCCTCCAGCTTTATGCTTTCCTGGAACCCCACTTGTGAGATGGCCAAGAATGGTTTCCTTTTTACCTTTTAAAGTGGCATAAGTTGCCTCGTTTCTGTCGATTACAGCCACACCATAAACGTCATGCTCCTCAATCATATACTCCAGAGGTTCTAGGAAAAACTCATTGTTACACTTATACCAGTATGTCTGAACCGGTTCCGGAGGTTCTATGATGTATTTTTCCATCTTTTCAGTACCAGGACCCCCTTTGGGAATCATACCCACAAATAAAACAATACCATTTTCCGGAGGCTGCTTGTATAATTTAATGCTTTCCAATATAACCGCAATGGCAGACTGTACATTCTTTCTTGTCTGCTTACTTTTAATGTTGGCACTCTGACCCATTTCATCTCTCATATGCTTACCGACATCACTCAACTGTTTGGATGGCGGAATATAAACGGAAACAAGCTCGGTACCTCTGCCTCTTTTATTTGACAATTCCTTTAATGTCTTTTTAAATTCATATAATTCTTTTGATGATACTCCTGACATGTTATCCCCATAATAATTAAATTAATATAATAGATATAGATATATAAATACAAATATATATAATTAATGAAAAAACCAAGGAAAATCAATAATTTTAGATGAATTTTATGAAATGGAAAATTGGAAATATTACAATTGACAACCAGGTGGTTCTCGCACCTATGGCGGGAATATGCGATTCGGCATTCAGAAGAATCATAAAATCAATGGGATGCGGACTGATTGAAACCGAAATGGTGTCCGATAAGGCAATAATGTATGAAAACACAAGAACCCAAGAAATGCTTTATATGACAGATGAAGAAAGGCCAATATCCCAGCAGATATTTGGAGCGGAAGTGAAATCATTTAAAATAGCTGCAGAATACATCTGCGAAAATATGAAACCGGACATCATTGACATCAATGTTGGCTGTCCCGTTCCCAAGGTTGCAGTCAGGTCACAGGCAGGAAGCGCACTTCTGAAAAATCCTCCAAAAATAGGAGAAATCGTGGAAGCTGTTGTTGACAGCACCAATGTTCCTGTAACTGCAAAAATCAGAAGCGGCTGGGACAGTACCTGCATCAATGCTCTGGAAGTGGCGAGAATTATTGAAGATGCAGGGGCATCAGCAATTACAATCCATCCGCGTACACGGGAGCAGAGATATGGTGAAAGCGCCGACTGGTCAATAATAAGGGACATTAAAGATGCTCTTGAAATACCCGTCATTGGAAACGGCGATATCTGGTCATGCTATGATGCGCACGAGATGATTGATGAAACCGGCTGTGATGCAGTAATGATTGGAAGAGGTGTTTTGGGAAATCCCTGGCTTATAAAACAGTGCATTGACTATCTGGAGGACGGAATTGAACCTGAAACGACTACCCTGGATGAAAAAATCGAGATGATTAAAACCCATGCGGAGCTTCTCAGCCAAATTAGACCTGAAAAGGTTGCAATGCACAAGATGAGGACACACACTGCATATTATCTTAAGGGCCATTGGAGGAGTTCCGAAATTAAACCAAGAATATTCAAGATGAATACGAAAGAGGAACTGTTTGATCTTCTCGATGAATATGTTGAACTGGTCAGCTGAACACCTTATTTCAGCTGCTTTTTGATATTTATTCCTTTTCATTGGAAATTATTTAAAAACAATTTACACTTGAACAATCATGAGGTGTAAAAAAAATGAATTTGAAAAAAAGTGATGAAATGGTAGAAATACAAATACCCAAATAGTTTTCAGTCCAATTGAAATAATATTTTCCAAATAAAATCAATATTGCAATAACTTCATATTTCCAAACTTTTCAAACAACTCCAAATCATTAGCAGAAATCGTGTTGATTTCCAGCAAATCCATTCCTGTAATTTCAATTACTTCACGTGCAAGAGCAACATAAGTATCCGGATAGTCATTGTATCCAAATATGTGCCATATGATGCTGTTTTCAAAAACAATTTCCAGATACCAGTCATAGCCCTCCAAATCGTCAGGATCGCGAGTATTTGATTTATTATGATATTCATCAAAAATCCACATGTAAACATGGTATTTTTCCAAAAGATTTAAAATCAGACCCATATCTTCAAAGGTTAATTCCTTTTCAATGTAGCCGTCGACAGTGTTTTTTTCAAAATTAATAATAAGCCGAGGATTTGGAAGTTCATATGGATATGTCCGGTAATGTCCAAACTCAACGGATTTGACAGGTAATTTATAATCACCATAGACCCCTTCTTTTCTAATGTCAAAATAAAGAGGAGTTGCAAGCTGCTTTTGATAATTCAAGTGCAGAACATCAAAATCGAACAGTTCCCATAAAATCTCACCAAACCTGATCCATCCATCGGGAAAATTATTTTTAAAGGTATATTCTTCAAAATTATCCGTTGAATAGATTATGACCTTGCAGGAATAAATCAGCTCTATTTTTTCAAAATATGAGAATTCCTCACTGACGAAATCATCAAAGAGATTCAAATCCTCAAAGTCACGAATTAACCTGTCCTTTTGTGAATCTGTGAAATGATGAATTTCACTGGTCATTTTACTTCTCAAATCAACCAGTATATCAATCCAGGAATCATCACAGAGTGAATTTTCATTTAAGAACTTATCACCACTGCCCCGCTCTGAAATCTTATAATAAGCATTATTATTAACTAAATCAATAGTGAAACATTCATAATGGCGATTCAGCCTTTTAAAATTAAATCTCTGTGTGATTTCAATTTTTTCAATCATCATTAAAACTATCACTAATGCAAGTTTAATATATTTTACTGAATTAATTTAAAAACATTTATAAGTAATTACTGTTAATTAATTAAGTAAGTGATAGTATGATTAGAAGATGCCCTCAATGCGGTAGTACAACTGATGATATGTATGGTTTTTGCATAAAATGTGGACGGGAATTCCAAAAAATAGAAGCCAATGAATATACTTGTCCATTATGTGGATTCAACAACCCCGAAGAAGCAGATTATTGTGTCAAATGCGGTACCCCACTACTTTTTAAATCAGAGCCCCAGACAGATGCATCCAACAATGTAAAGCCAATTATTATTAAAAAAGAAATTTCTGCCAGTCCTACCCCTACCCCTCACAAAACAAGCCGATGGATAATACTTTTCGGATATATTTTCTCAATTCTGGGAGGAATCCTCGGTCTGATTATTGCAGTATATCTGTCAACCAGAAAAGATCCGGTTGCCAGAAAACACGGACATATACAACTGGCAATCTTTGTTTTCTACATCGCACTGCTTGCAATTTTATATGCCACCGGAAACATTCCAACAGACATTATGGCACAGTACAAACAGATTTTAGCCGGGAACTTCTCATCTATTTAACTCCAGATACATCAGTATTGCACCGACACCGTCTTCATAATATCCCGGAACAACCCGATTTATTTTAAAATCGAATGTTTTATAAAATTCAACAGCTTCAGAATTGGTTTGCTTCACTTCAAGACATATTTTGTCCAGATTCAGAAGAGACAATATTCCAATGGATTTTGCAAGAAGTTTAGTTCCCGCCCCCAACCTGCGGTAATTCTTATCAACTGCAATTGAGATGATATGGCCCTGCTTTTCATATTTAATCCAAAAAATCACATATCCTATAACATAGCCCTCTTCTTCAGCTACCAGAAAACCAACACCCGCCTCATATAACTGTTGAAACATTTTAATACCATAAGACTGATTAAAAGACATGTTTTCTATTTCATAAACTCTTTTTAAATCATTCGGATTAAATTTTCTAACAATCATATCAAATTAAGGTATAAAAAGCAATGCATTTAATACTTTCGATTGCAAATATAATAAAATGAGGATGAAAAATGTGGGATGATTTTGCTGAATATATTCTCGGGCAGGCCGGAGATAAAAACATTAAAATTGCAGAAGTTGCAGTGGGCAAATTTGACAGGATTGCAGATTATCTCAATTCAAAAGACAACATTACCCTGATTAAAACAGATATATCTCCAAAAGATGAAACAGTGATTAAAGACGACATTACAAATCCGAATCTGGAGTTATATAAAGGCACTGCCATCATCTATTCCATCAGACCTCCCGGCGAACTTCATCCCCATCTGGTAAAACTGGCATGTGAGATAAACTCACAGCTTATAATAAAACCCCTGACAAACGAAGATTTAAATACTGGTAAAGTTAAAATGAAACTGAAAAATTTCGGAAAGGCAAGCTTTTACACACTAAGGTGAACGTGATGGAAGATACTTTAACTAAATTCAACACATCCCCCAAAGGACTCAATCAAAACGAAGTCATTGAAAGACAGAAAAGGTACGGCCCCAATAAAATTGACGAAAAAAAGCCGACACCCCTGATTGTTCTGTTTTTAACACAGTTCATTGATGTGTTGCTGGCGCTTCTTTTAATTGCCGCAGCCGCATCATTTATTATTGGAGACATAATAGACGGAGCGGTAATCGTTCTTGCAGTTTTATTGAATGCTGTTATGGGATTTATCCAGGAATACCGCTCTCAAAAGGCTGTTGAAAGCTTAAAAGATTTGATTGTTAAAACAGCAGTTGTTAAAAGAGATGGAGAAATCATAAAAATCAATTCAAAAGATCTGACAATTGGAGACATTGTAATACTTGAAGAGGGAAGTAAAGTACCCGCTGATTTGATATTGATTGAAACACATGACCTGACCTGTGACGAATCCCATTTAACCGGCGAATCCGAAGCGGTTAAAAAACAAGAAAACGATGAGGTTTACATGGACTCCAGCATCCTTTCTGGAAACGGAGTGGGGGTCGTTGCAAATATCGGGATGAAAACAGAACTTGGACAAATCGCCGAAGTCGTTCAGGAAGCCGATGAAGACACTCCTTTAAAGGTTAAAGTCGGAAATCTTGGAAAAAAACTGTCACTGATTTCCATTATCGTATGTATTGCCATATTTATTCTGGAACTTTTTAAGGGCATCCCTCTTGTTGAAACATTCATGACTGCAGTATCACTTGCGGTGGCCGCAATTCCTGAAGGACTGCCTGCTGTTTTAACACTGACACTGGCTTTAGGAATGTCCAAAATGGCAAAATCCGATGCAATTGTTAAAAAATTGCTATCAGTTGAAACATTGGGGTCATGCACTATCATCTGCAGTGACAAAACAGGAACATTGACTGAAAACAAGATGACCGTTGTCGACAGCTTCTACACAAACCGGGAAAAAACCCTTAAAATCGGGAAACACTGTAACAATGCAGTGATTAAGGATGGAGAAATTATAGGCGATCAGACTGACGGGGCAATTTTAAAGCACTGCAGCAATACGGAAGCAAAACTTGAAAGGGTTGATGAAATCCCACTTGACAGCAATCGTAAAATGATGACCACCATACATAGACTAAACAGTGAAAATAATATAATCTTGTCAAAAGGTGCGCCAGAAATAATTCTAGATAAATGCAAATACATAGATAATGATGGAAGTATTGAAATAATTGATGCTAAAAACAAGGAAACAGTACTAAAAAAAATTGACGAAATGAGTGCAAAGGCATTGAGAGTAATCGGATTTGCATACAAGATAGAAGATGAAAACAACCCCGAAGAAGATCTGATATTTACAGGACTGCTTGGTCTGGCAGACCCTCCGAAAAAAGATGCTGCAAAAGCTGTAAGTGACTGCATAAATGCGGGAATAAAAGTTAAAATGATAACAGGAGACCATGAAAAAACCGCCTGTGCAATAGCAAAGCAGCTCGGAATACTGACAACAGGAAGAGTAATAACTGGCGAAGAACTGTCTAATCTCACCACAGAAGAATATCTCGCCATAGCTGACAACATTCAGGTCTATGCAAGGGTAAAACCCGCACAAAAAATGAGAATAGTTGAAGCACTAAAATCATCGAACAATGTGGTGGCAATGACCGGTGACGGAGTAAACGATGCCCCTGCTCTTAAAAAAGCATCAATTGGAGTGGCAATGGGTGACGGAACCGACATTGCAAAAGAATCCGCAGACATGATTCTGCAGAACAACGACTTTGCAACAATAGTGAAAGCCATAAAAGAAGGCCGTAAAATATATGACAACATCAAAAGGTTCATCAAATTCCAGATATCAACAAATATAGGTGCGATATTAACAATAATTGGAACATCCCTTCTTAATTTACCTCTACCCTTCAATCCAATACAATTACTATGGCTTAACATTGTAATGGACGGTCCACCAGCACAGACACTGGGAATTGAAGGTGGCGAAAAGGATTTAATGCAGCGTCCACCAGAAACAGGAGACATACTTACGAAAAAAACACTGCTTGAAATACTGATTGCAGGAATGGTAATGGCAATTGGAACAATCATTGTGTACAGTTACCAGTTAGGCATCCATACAAATGAAAGAAAAGCAATGACCGTTGCTTTCACATTATTTGTAATGTATCAGCTGTTCAATGCCTACAACCGGAAAGCAAATTCCACAGAAAAAAGCACATATCTTTATCTGGCCATAATATTGTCATTCATACTTCAGATACTGATTATATACCTGCCACAACTGCAGATTATATTCAGGACAACCTCAATAGGATTGGCTGACTGGGCAGTTATAATAGTCGTCTCATTTACAATAATTATTGCTGAAAAAATAATGAACAGGGTGATAACATGAAAATATTTCTTCTGGGCGGTACAAAAGACTCAACCAACATTATAAGACACATCAAAGAAAAATATGACGCATATATCCTGACAACAACCACCACAGAATACGGATCCAGATTGGCCCGTGAAAGCGGAAGTGACGATACGATTGCCCGTCCCCTTTTAAAAAACGAAATAACAGATATGATTGTTAATGATAATTTTGATTTGCTTATAGATGCAACACACCCTTTTGCATCACACATAACACAGACCAGTGCAAGCATTGCCCGTGAGTTGAAAATACCATATATCCGCTTTGAAAGACCCACCACTAACCTTGAAAACATTGATACTTCACACATCCACTACATTAATTCATTTGACGATGCCGGAAAACTGATAGAAATTGAATTCCCCAAAGGAAACGTGCTGCATTTTGCAGGAGCAAACACGATGGAAAACATCCTAAAACATGTCAGTGCCAAACGATTTTATCCGAGGATTTTAAAAGTAGAAAGTTCACTTGAAAAATGTGAAATACTGGGTATTGAACCGTCACATATAATTGCAATGACCGGAGCCGCCAGTTTAGAAGAAAACATCGAACTGATTGAAAAATATGATGCAAAAGTAATGATTACAAAGGAAAGTGGTGAAGTTGGAGGAGTCATTGAAAAAATCCAGGCTGCAAACCATAAAGATGTTGCAGTTATAATGATACAGCGACCAAAAATAGATGATTTAAATAAAAATGATATTGTATCTAATCTTAATGAATTAGACATTAAATTAAAAAACTTTTTTTAAAAATAGTATAAATATAAAGACGCCGAGACTGGGATTTGAACCCAGGCGAGGGTGACCTCACAGGATTTCAAGTCCTGCGCCTTACCAGACTAGACTATCTCGGCAT
>CACZNW010000102.1 GCA_902782595.1 uncultured Methanobrevibacter sp.
AATATGAACAATGGTGATGGTTGAAATGAGCATTCGTTTGTATTCCTTTAGTGGTGTTTAGGAAGAGAATGTTCATTTGTTTTAAAAGAAATCTTATTTTTATAATGAATTATTTATTGTGATAATTATGAGTGAAGTTAAAGAATTAATAGAAAAATTTATTGAACTTGATGATGGCCTAAACGAAAAAATCGAAGCTTACCTGGAAACTTCCGATGAAATCGACGATGCATTTGAAGAGGAAAATCTTGATTTGCTAACCGAATTAGGTGAACTCTACCATGAAATCGAACATAAAGTATTCAACGAAGAGTTCATTATAGTCTTCAACAATACCGATGAAGAAAAGGAAGTTGTCGCTTTGATAATCAGTGATGAAGAAGACGAAAGTGAAGAATTTGTCATACCTGTTTTCACAGACCAACAGGAAGCGGACACCACAATCAAGGAATTTAAAGAACAGTTTGGAGATGTGGAATTCGAATGCGAGAAAAAAATCGGCAGTGAAATAGTAGCCGACCACATTGATGATGAGGATTTCATCGGACTGGCAGTAAATGCACCTCAATGGGATTTCATGTTATCAACTGAAGAAATACACGACTGCAGTGAATAGATATGAAACTCAAGGATTACCAGGATTATCAGGAAAAAAACGTTAAGGCATCTAAAAGCCAGCTGAAAGAATACATTCAAATCTATGCAGACATGGTAAAGAAGCTTAAAAGCGAAGACGGCATTGAACTTGAAGCTATTAAAAAAAATATCCGGAAAACCTATCCGAGAGAAATTTACTTTACACTGGTTGATGAAACGGACAAACCCGTTAAATTCACATTAACCGATACAAGTAAAGAATATATAATTCCAATTTTTACCGATATGAGAGAATACGCAATAGGCAGTGCCAAAATATCCGAATTATTCCTGGATAAACTTGATTTAAAGGTAATTACTCCCAAAGATATTTCTCAGATTGCTGAAAGTGATGAATACTTTCAGGGCTTTGTAATAAATCCCCACTCACAAAACTTCAACATGAACAGGAACGGTGATTTTTGATGTATATCTGTCCGACAATCGGCGAAGATCATGAAAAAGACTTCCTGGTATGGGGGAGTCTTGATGACTTTAAAATTATTGTTTTTTCAGATTCAGATGAATATAAAAAAGGCATTGAATATCTGGAACTGGCTGACTATACACCATGTGAAGTGTCAGATGAACTGTTTAGAGAACTTGCAAAAAATGATGAAGCATTCAGCGGACTGATTTTAGACATTCACAGTCAAAATAAAATAATATCAAAAGAAGAGTTACTCTGACTCTTCTTCATCTTCTTTTATAAGGTTTATATTGTAATATTTATATCTATAAGACATTTTAAATCCGGACATGACTTCTCTTTTTGGCCGTTTTCTAGGTTTTATATTCGGACCGTTCATGTCTTTAAATTTTTCCTGATGAGGTTTAGCTAAATTTTTATTTTCTCGAATATATTGAGAATTTCTATGACGGGAATGAGGAGATTTATACATTCTCTTTCTAAGCAGGCGTCTGCTACTTGAAACTCGCCTTAACACGTTAATCACTTATCTTCTGTTTAAATTTTTGGTTGCTGATTTATCCAAAGTAGCTTGTATTTCATCAATTCTCTCAACTACTACTTTAATGGCTTGTTCACCTTGACGAGTAGGATTTATTCCCTGTTCTACAAGTAATGCATCCCTTATATCTCTTAATCTGTCAATTGAATCGATTTTCATAATAGTACTATAAAACATTGGATTTTCCTCCCTTAACTATTATATACTTTATTCGAGGTCATAAAAATATTTTATGTTTAACGACAAAATTAATAATTATGTTCGTCAGACAACAGGTTATCTATCTTGCCGGAGGATGTTTCTGGGGTGTTGAAGCATTCATTTCCAGGCTTAAGGGAGTCAATAATACAGAGGTTGGTTATGCCAATGGTCATGACCTTGCACCGACTTATGAAAAGGTTTGCAGCGGCAAAACAGGTCATGCTGAAACCGTTAAAGTAACTTACAACCCTCAAATCATTTCTCTTGATTGCATTCTGGAGAATTTTTTCAAGATTATTGACCCATATGTTAAAAATCGACAAGGTCAGGATATCGGTACACAGTATCGCACAGGCATTTACTGGCAGGAGGATTCGCAAAAAAGTACTGTTGTTGATTTCTTAAAATCAAGGCAAAAGTTATCCTCCAAAAGGATTGTAGTTGAGGCTCACGGCATCGGTAATTTTTACCCCGCCGAGGAGTATCATCAGAAGTATTTTGAAAAGAATCCTGATGGTTACTGTCATGTTGATTTAAGTTTAATAGATGATGAAGAATTCGGCCATCTGACCTGTCGGGAGTATGAAATAACACAGCTTTCTTTAACAGAACCTGCCTTCAGCGGCAAGTATGATGATTTTTTTGAAGATGGTGTATATGTGGATGTGGTTGACGGTGAAATTTTGTTCTCATCACAGGACAAATTCGATTCAGGATGCGGATGGCCTGCATTTTCAAAACCCATTTCAGAAGACGTTATTATTAAGCACAGGGATTTTTCACATGGAACAACCAGAATTGAAGTGAGAAGCGCCAAGGCAAATTCCCATTTGGGCCACGTGTTTCATGACGGACCAGGAGGCAGTGAAAGATACTGCATCAATTCAGCGGCCTTGAAATTCATTCCAAAAGATGAAATAAATAAAGATTTAAATGATTAAGAAGAATAATAATATAATGAAATTGGAAGAAATCTCAAATCCCGAATTTAAAAATTATATCAATCTTGCATATATGCAGGGTGAAAACAATAACCATGAGGCAATTTTAAAAATAGAAAGTGACATGCAGGAATACATTCAAAATCATGAATTCATAATCTCTGTTGAAGACAATAGTCCGGTTAAGATTCCTTACGGCAATGACGGTGAATATGTAGTTCCTGTTTTTACAGACAAAAGGGAATATACATTGGGCATGCAGTATTTCTCACTGAATGTGATGGATGAAAATAAGGAATGCATTATTGAAAAACTTGATTACTTTAAAAAATTAAAACAAGATCCTAATTTCTTAGGATATCTTGTTAACATCAGCTCTGTCAGTTATATCATCAACACTGACTTAATCTAAAAATTCTTTTTTGATATCGGCTACGATTTGTCTAAATCTGACTGACACTTCATCCTTAGGGTCAAGTACTGATATGGTTGCATCATTTAAAGGAGACTGAGAAACACTTTCTTCAATCGGCAAATCACCCAAATAAGTTATTTCCATCTCTTCGGCAAACACTTCCCCATTTCCTTCGCCGAAAATGTGTAATTTTTCACCGCAGTGAGGACAGATATAGTAGGCCATATTCTCAATAAGCCCGATTTTATCTATATTCATCAGTTCAACCATTTTCACACATTTAAGCACGTCTTCCTGTGATACAACATTAGGTGTGGTAACCATCAATACCAAATCAGCATCCGGAATGGTTTGAAGAACGGTTAAAGGTTCATCTCCGGTTCCCGGAGGATTATCTATAATCAGAAAGTCAAGCTTGCCCCAGTGAGCGTCAGAAATTAACTGTTTAATTGCACCAGTTTTTTGAGGACCTCTCCAGATAATGGGTCTGTCAAGACTGTCAATTAAAAATGCCATGGACATTACCTTTAAACCGCTTGGAGCTACAACCGGGAAAATTGAATGTTTATATTGCTCTTTTCTTGATTCAATTATTTCACGCTGCTCATCATCAGTTAAATCTTTTCCGGCAAGGTCTCCTTCAACAATGTTTTTAAACGCATCAAACTGATACTGGTTGAATTCCTCTTCAAGCATGTCAATTCCAAGCATTTTTGGAATGTTTGGTCCATGAATATCGGCATCCAAAATACCTGTATTATAACCCATGGCCTGCAGGGTTTCAGCAATGTTTGCTGCAACTGTAGATTTACCGACTCCTCCTTTTCCACTCATTACAACGATTTTATGTTTAATCTGACCCAGATTCCTAGCTAATCTTATTTCCTGTTCAATCATTTGTCTTTGTTGTTCGGGTGTCATCTGACCCCCGTGACCATGATGTCCGTGACCATGTTCCGGCATTAATATCACCTCTAACTAAATTTTTTACTTACTTCTTCAACAGCAAGGATTAACGGATCTGTAACCATTGATACAGGAGGCGCATAAGCAAATTCCATATTGCTTAAATCAAAGCATGTTAAACCTTCAGTAATGGCAAGTGTCATTGTATCAATTCTTTCGGCCACCCTTTCTTCCGCTATGATTTGACATCCTATAATAGTTCCGTTTCCATCACAGATAACTTTAATATCCATAGGTTTCGCATTCGGATAATAACGTGCTCTTGTAAGTGCCTGCACCTTTTGAACTACAGGCCTGATACGGTTTTGCTGAGCAAAACTGGTGGTGTAGCCTACAGCACCAAATTCCAATTTACCCACTTTAGAAACCATTGAATTCAAGACAGGATTGAATCTTGATTTTTTGCCGCAGATTGTACGTGCCAATGTTTTTGATTCACGAACTGCAGTAGTACCCAACTGGGAAATTGTATTGGAACCGAGAATTAAATCTTTGGATTCAACACAGTCTCCGACAGCATATATGTCTTCGACTGAGGTTTCCATTCTGTCATTTACAAGTATTGCCCATCTTCCAATTTCACATCCTGCCATTTTCGCAAGATCCAGTTCCGCACGCACACCTGTTGCCATGATAACCATGTCGGCATCATAGATTTCCTCATCTCCGAAGCATGCCTTTTCAACCTTTCCGTCACCGATAAGTTTAGTGATAGGTTTTCCCAAAACAACTTTGATTCCTTCCATTTCCAGGTACTGAACCAAAATATCTGACATGTCCTTATCAAGAGACCTTGGAACAATTTGAGGTAACATTTCACTTAAAATAACGTTAAGTCCCTGTTTTTTAAGAGCAAAAGCTATTTCTATTCCTATTAAACCGGCCCCGGTAACAATTGCACTTTCAGCGGTTTGCATTGCTTCCTGTACTTTAATACCGTCATCTATATTGCGGATTCTGAATACTCCTTCCAAATCAACACCCTGCATTGGAGGTACAAACGGATTGCCTCCGGTTGCAAGCACCAGTTTATCATATTTTAAAACAGTATCTTTTCCATTCTTTTCATATGTTACTGTTTTTTTACCGGAATCAACTGCTGTCACTTCCACTTCAGTAACAACATCGATATCTTTTTTCTTATAGTCTTCAGGAGTTCTCATGACAATATCATCAAAGGATTCTATTGTACCTGACAATACATAAGGAATGGCGCACGGAGAATATGCCACTTTATTGTCCCTTGTGAGAACTGTTATTTCTATGTCTTTGTCGAGTTTACGAATATTTGAAGCTGTTGAAATTCCACCAGCTCCTCCACCTACAATTACTACTTTCATTTTAACAAAACCATTAATGATTTATAACATAAATATATATGATTAAAAACATATAAAAAACTAACTATCAACTACAGTTTGGGTTAAAAAATGAGAGAAATTGAATTTAATTTAGATGAAAATCCTTTTATTAACTTTTTATCCGCACGTTACTCAATGTCTGCAAGAATCAATGTTGAAAAATTATGGAACTGGTGTCATGAAAATGACAAATCATTCTTCATTATGAGTTTAGGATGTCTTATGAATGCCGTGAACTCAGTTGATGAACTTAAAAGAAGAATCATAGATGAAAAAGTAGTTGAATACGAATATCTTGAGGGAGTAACACCAATTATGGATGAGGGAAATGAAATCTATAAAGAAATGAGAGTTAAGGTTCCCCAGGAATTTAATACTCCCCAGGATTGGCATGACTATGTAAAAGAGCTGTCTTCAAATATTTTAAATGACAGGCAAGAAGGATTTTTCATTGAAATGGAGAAAAGAGATTTAACCAACATAGCAAATTTTTCCTGCATTCCATGGGTCGACTTTGACATGATTACCAACTGCACTGTTTATGGCAGGGCTATTCAACCACTTATAACATGGGGAAAAGTAAATAAAAACTATGAAATGAGCGTGGGCATAACCGTTTCACATATCTTTGTTAACGGCCGTGAACTCGGACACTTTTATGAAAATGCACAAAAAGAGTTTGACAGTATAATCTGAATTATATTCATCCATCAAATATAAAAAAAATCCAAAATTGTATATGTTCAGATTATTAGTAAAATATTCTAATAACTTATTTCATTTATTATTTTTTGCAGATATTTCTTTTTTAAAACAAGTTCCCTTTTATTGGCCAGTATTTCACTGTTGGGTTGAGGCACTTTATCATTTAATCTGGAAGCTCCAAGATATTTAGTATCTCCTTCAGTTAAATTATGAGCCTCACCATCACCAATTGCCTTTTTGATAATACTATAATCCTCAAAAAGAACATCCAAATCATTTGCAAAGTGATATATCTCCAAATCGCTTATGATACCCTTATCATCATACCATATTATCAATAATGCCTCTTTTTTAAATAACTGCGAAAAGGAAATCATGCTAAAATAATCCAGATCGGCCAACTTATATTTAACTGACGGATAACGTTTACCGCACAGTTTGGTTGAATATTCAAGGGGCGCTATAAAAAAGGTTTTTGATTCATTCAAGGTCACCTCATGAATGTTTTTTCCAATCAAATCCTCAAATGAATCCATAGTTATCAAAAATAATTAGTCTTTATCCAAGGCAGGAATTCCTGTAATTCTTAAACCTCCGTAATGGGATTTGTACTTGATATTCAATCCGATTAACAGAGGAGTGATTTTTTCAATGATTCTTGCTTTTTCAAGCACTCCACAATCAATTGTTTTAATTCCCGGTATTTTATCAATAATTTCTGCTGCAACAGCTTTCGCTTCGGCATCATCGCCGGCAATCAAACAGTCACAGTCAATTTCTTCAGGGATGTTTGCCAGGTGTGAGTTTGAAATATTACAAAATGCACAGATTACCTTAGCGCCTGTTCCTTCAAGAATTGAAGCAGTTCTTTCAGCGGCAGAACCTTCCATCAAATCAATGAATCTGAATGGTTTTCCACCAATGGCAGTTTCAAGAGGCACAGTTGCATCCATAACAATTTTATCACTGCAGAATTCTTTAATTCCTTCAATTGTAGGTTTTTGAGCAGCCAATGGCACAGTGATAATTAAAATATCACCCATACGTGCGGCATCTTCATTTGCCATGCCCACCATGTTGGACAAATCATAATCTGACAATTCTTCTTTTGCCTTTGCAACAACATCAAGAGCTTTTTCTTCTTTTCTTGATCCTACAATAACATCTACTCCTGCAATTGCCAGTCTTTCAGCAATTCCAAGTCCCTGAGGTCCAGTTCCACCAATTATACTTACTTTCATTTTTTATCACCTATTAATTTTTTGTCATACAACAGCCCGCCAACAAATATCAGATAAGGAGGCAGTTTACCATCTTTAGCATATTGAATTTTAAATCCGAAAATATCCTCAACTGTCCTGTCAACGTCAGCGCCTAATGCTTCAAGAGGATAACGCATCTTTAAAGGCATTTTACACGGCATTCCAAAATCCCTTGTACATTTCATACACAGATTACACTTGCCCAAAAACAGCCCCTGAGAATTTTCATCTTCCAGAATATAGATTTCATTCATCAACCGGGCTTTAAACCTTTCAAAACGTTTCAAAATATGATTCAGTTCAATGTCTGAAAAAGTACCTGCCAGTTCCTCCTGTGAAAACTCTATTTTAAAGGCAACAAGTTTAAGTTTATTATAGGAGTTCCATACTTCATCCACATCAAAATCAAAGGGAGGATAACTCCAGTTGTAACCCAACATTTCCTGCTCCTCAATGCAGAGTCCGGAGAACTTTTCAAAGTCCACATACTCTTCACAATATTGTTCAACATCAACATCGGCAGTGATTTTTTTAATCTCTGTCATAGTTAATATTATTTAAATTGAACATAATAAAAGTTTCTATAAATATTATCCGTCAATTACACGATTTAAAGCAATTTTTTGAATTATAATTGAATGATTTGTGTGCATCATCAGGTGATTTCCTTAAGGTAGTGACAACAGTTTTCAGCAACCCCATATTAAATTCAATGCATTGACATCCCCCGGATTCACAAACCTTGAATATTTTTTCATCTTCCAGAAATTCCATGAATTCAACCCAGTCTTCACCAATATTCTCCGTTATGTTTCAGATTCAATGTCGAGTAATTCATTCACCTCTTCATTATCATATTCGCAAATATATGTTTTTTCATACATGATAATCATGTTAATTTTTTATAGTCAACTTTATTGAATTATGCGCTCAAATAAAAATTGATTTGAACTTGTTAAATTGCAATATTACTGCAATATTTACTCTAAATCAAACATAAAAGATATATATTAGGTAAAACATAGATTAAATCAGTTAAATTCAAAAAATTCATGAAAGGTGAAATTTTGAAAAGAGAAATATATCACATATATGACATTATCCTAAAAACGATACTCCTCGTGTATGGCGATGAATTTTTAAAATTCATTGGCGAAAAAAGATCTCTTAAAAAAGTGCTAAAAACTGAAATAATAACAAAAAAAGGCAGGACATTATATCTGGATTACCTGTGCATGCTTGAAGATGGCACATTACTGCATATTGAATTTCAATTCACAGCCGTGAGCGAAGAAGATTTGGAAAGATTTTTTGACTACAATATATTTTCACAGACAGAACATGACAGTCTTTGTGATACCGTGATAATTAGTTTCAGAACCCAACTGGCAGGTAAAAAAATACTCAAAATTGGAAAAACAAAAACCACACACCCCAATTTTATCTATCTGGGCGACATTGACTTCAACAAAGTTTTAAATAATATTACTGACAAAGTGAAAAACAATTCTAAATTAACAGGCAATGATGAAATATTGCTGATGTTAATGTGTCTTGTTCCAAAAAACAAAAATAAGGTTGAAATTCTTACTAAAATATGCAAAATGCTAAAAAAAGAAGAATTATTTGATAAAACAAAAATTGATACATTTAAAGGAGTTATTTCACTTGAAATTCAAAATTTGTTATCTAAAGTTGAACAAAAAAAATTAAAAGGAAAGATTAAATTGACACCTGAAACAAAAGAACTTATAAATAATGCAATCAGTGAAGTCGGAAGAAAATACAGATACCTCGAAAAACAAGAATTAATCGAAGAAGGAA
>CACZNW010000103.1 GCA_902782595.1 uncultured Methanobrevibacter sp.
ACTCCTCTGGTGCTTGACAAGGTTGAACTGGCATTAAATATCAATACTCTTTTAGACAGTGAAATTGCAGAAAAATTATATTATAGATATTATGTTTAAATATAATGAAGGTATAAATATTAATTAGGTAAAATTATATTTATCAGGTGATTTTTAATGGAAAATAAACAACAAATTCCTAAACGTGAAGAAAAGTTATGGAGTGAAATCAAAAACTATCAGGTAGCAACTAATAATGCACGTATTCTTGGTGTGCTGGATGAATTAATCATTAACGAAAAAACAGGTAAAATCGTTGATATTGCTATCAGAATAGAAAGTGACAGAAATATCCATGTTAAAGGTGCTAAAAGGAACGGAGATATACTGTTGGTTCCTTTTGCTAAAGTTGAAAAAGTTGGCGAATTTATTATTGTAACTGAATGATTTCAGTTATACTCTTTTTTATTTATCTTAATAGTGAAAGAATGCCTGGACTTCTTTAAGGTTGGGGATGAATTTCACAAAAAGTGCATTGGGAATACTGTTGAGATGCTCTCTGATGTACTTTAAATAAAAAAACAAATAAATTAATAAATGGCAATGACAAAGATTAATCAAACTTTTTTCAACATTAAATAAGTCAAAAAAAGTTAAAATAATCGAATATTGTCTGAACCTTCGCTACGAGGGGGATAGCACGGTATCCTATACTCACAGGAGTATACCGCCCGTGAAGTAAGAATCCTCAACTTCTACAAAGTTGAGGTAGTTCAAATTCATAAAAGGTGATTATATGTTGCTTGAAATTGAAAATTTGGCTGTTGAAGTAGCCGGTAAGAGAGTTTTAAAGAATATTAATCTTGCTATTGCGGAAGGTGAAACTCACGTTCTTCTGGGGCCGAACGGTGCTGGAAAAAGTACATTATTTTTAACCATTCTGGGTTTCCCACAATATGATGTGGTTCAGGGTTCTATCAAATTTAAAGGCAAGGATATTACTAAATTAACAACTGCTGAAAGAGTAAAGTTAGGTATTGGTGTAAGTTTCCAGTCTCCTCCATCAATCAGAGGAGTCTCAGTAAGGGACTTACTTAAAATTGAATCTCATCAGAATATGGATGAGGAGTTAAATCCAAGAATGCAGGATTTGGCAAAACAGCTCAAGTTCAGCGATGAATTTTTAGACAGGGATGTCAATTACGGTTTTTCAGGGGGAGAAGTAAAACGTTCAGAAATTTTACAGTTACTTGCTCAGATGCCGGACTTTACAATGTTTGACGAACCGGACTCCGGTGTGGACATTGAAAATGTGGAGTTGCTTGCTTCCGAAATCGGAACCCTTCTTGATAAGGACAAACCGCAGGGATTAAGACAGAGAAGCGGACTTTTAATTACTCATTTGGGGTATATTTTAAACTTTGTAAGTGCCGATAAGGCACATGTTTTAATGAATGGGGTAATTTCTTGTTCAGGAAATCCTACTGAAATTCTTGAAGATATTAGAAAAAACGGTTTTAATGGATGTGTTGAGTGTGCGCAATGTTTATGAAGATGCTGAAAGAGCAAAAGATAAAAAAGCAGCAATAGGTGCGGATGTAACAATAGAAAATTTCACTGATGAAACTCTTAACGCTATTGACATGATTGATGATTTGGATGATTTAAGCAGTCAGACCAAAAAGGACTTGTTGAAAGTAGGTGTTGACACTGAAGAAAAGAACCGTTCTGGATCATTTCTCCAAGTTGACCAGAGCAATGTTTTCACCAATAACGCAATGTCCAGTTCCGTTGAAGTTATGAACATCGGTGTTGCTTTGGACAAGTATAAATGGCTTGAAGATTATATCTGGAATGTTGTAAAACCCGATGCAGACAAGTATACCGCGAAAACAGCATTGCGTGAAAAAGAGGATGGAATTAACAGCGGTTATTTTGTAAGGTCTCTTCCAAACACCAAGGAAGTAATGCCCGTTCAGGCCTGCATGTTTATCAGTGATGAGGACATTATGCAGACTGCTCACAATGTAATCATAGCTGAGGAAAACTCAGAACTCCATCTGATTACCGGATGTGCAACCGGAGACGACATCTCATCAGCAATGCATGTTGGTGTGTCTGAAATGTATCTCAAACCTGGAGCCAAAATCACATTTACAATGGTTCATAACTGGGCTGAACAGGTTGAAGTCCGTCCAAGAACTGGAGTCAAGTTAGGAGATAATTCAACTTATATCAATAACTATATTTTAACCAGTCCAGTCAGTACTTTGCAGTCCTATCCTACCGCTTATTGTGACGGAGTTAATTCAAGAGCAATTTTCCAGAGTATTCAGGGAGGTAAGAAAGATTCTATCATCGATGTCGGATCCAGAGTTCTTCTCAATGCCGACGGTGCCCGTGGGGAGGTAATCTCAAGAGCTGTATCACAGGATGAATCCAAGATTTATTCAAGAGGGCATCTGGCTGGTACTGTACCTGGTGTTAAAGGACATCTTGAATGTCATGGTCTGGTTTTGGATGATGACAGTTTTATTTATGCAGTTCCTGAACTTGAAGCAAGTTCTGCGAATCTGGAAATGTCTCATGAGGCGGCTGTCGGTAAAATCTCCGAAGATGAAATCAATTACCTTACATCCAGAGGTATCACTGAAGAGGATGCTGAATCCATGATTGTAAGAGGATTTTTAAACATGGACATTACAGGTCTTCCAGATGAACTGGCTGAGCAGACTCAAAAGATGATTGATATGAGTGTTGAGGGAATGTAATTCCTTCATTCATTACTTTTTTTTAACGCATTTCCTTTTTTTTTGAAATTTTGTTTTATAGTATATAAACTTTTTGACTTGATTTTCCAAGTAACCTTTATATTAATTATTAATGAAATATATTAATCAGTACATA
>CACZNW010000104.1 GCA_902782595.1 uncultured Methanobrevibacter sp.
AAGTCTTTCTTTTAAGGTTAATGCTGCACCGTGTGCAATAAGACAATCTCTTTCCATTTCTCCAAACCTTAAACCACCTTCACGTGCTCTACCTTCAGTAGGCTGACGTGTGAGCACTTGTACCGGACCTCTTGAACGGGCATAAACCTTATCGGTTGTCATGTGGTGTAATTTCTGATAATATGCAACACCGACAAAAATTTCTGCATCCAGTCTTTCACCGGTTACACCATTGTATAATGATTCACATCCTGCAGATTCAAATCCGTTGTTTATGAGCTGCTGTTTGATTTCATCTTCCAAAGTCTGGTTAAATGGAGTTGCATCTACACGCTGTCCTTCAAGACAACCTGCTTTACCTGCAACCATTTCCAGTACCTGTCCAATAGACATCCTGGAAGGAATCGCATGAGGATTAACTATTAAATCAGGAACAACACCGAATTCTGTAAACGGTATGTCTTCAGGAGATAATATTAAACCAACAACCCCTTTCTGACCGTGCCTTGATGCGAATTTATCACCAAATTCAGGTTGTCTAGTATCTCTTACTCTGATTTTTGCCAGTCTTGAACCTTCAACGGTCTCAGATAAAAGAACAGCATCAACGATACCTTTTTCTCCGTGTCTGACAGTTACAGAAGTTTCCCTTCTTCTGTCAGCGACAGTACCGAAATCCTCTTCCAAAAATCTAGGCGGGGAAGTTTTACCGATTAAGACATCACCGGATTCAACGTAGGACTCAGGATTTACAACACCATCTTCATCAAGGTTTCTGTAGGCTTCTTCTGACCTGTATCCCTTAATGTTTTTGTCAGGCACTTCAAATTTATCCACCTGACCACCGGCATATCTTTTCTCGGAAGTGTCATATGACCTGAAGAATGAAGATCTTGCAAGTCCTCTTTCAAGGGAACCTTTATTGATTACCATTGCGTCTTCCATATTGTATCCTTCATAAGACATTAATGCAACAACAAAGTTCTGACCGGATGGTCTTAAATCATAATTGGTTGAATCGATAATACGTGTTTTAACGATAGGAGTTTGAGGATGATGCAATAGATGAGCTCTTGTATCGGTACGTAATGCATAGTTAGAAACATATAATCCTAATGCCTGTTTTGTCATACCCGCTTCCATAGTGTTCCTTGGAGAAGAGTTGTGGTCTGAAAATGGAATAATACCTGCACAGATACCGAGCATTGTGGCAGGGTCAATTTCCAAATGAGTATGGTCTTCATTTAATTCAGCCAGACTCATAGCAATATATGAGTTTTCTTCCTCTTCAGCATCCAGATATTCAACAAGACCCTTGTTGATTAAATCATCCCATTTGAACTTACCGCTGGCAATCTTATTTAAGTGATTGTCTTTTAAGAGAGGTTCACCATCTTTAACAATGATTAACGGCCTTCTTGCTCTACCAGGGTCATTAAATATGTAAATCTCTTTATTATCTTCATAAAAAGTAATATTCATTTCGTGAGAAATTTCACCTTTTCTTCTTTTTTCTCTCATTTCCTGGGTGAAATTAACCGGGTCATCTGTGAATGCAAAAAGTTCACCATTAATATAAATTTTAGTAGAATCCTTATTGGTTCCGCTAGGAATATAAGGTTCGGGAGTGTAAATAACACCTTCGTAATCATCAGATTCATCTTCTTGAGAATTCTCATCCGCTACATCAACAGCAGTTATTTCCTCTGAAATTGGAGTTAATCCAAATTTTTCAACATCAACATCAGGGAAATCTTCTACTAACCTTTCATTGGTTTCAAGAGAAACCCCCTCAAGAAACTCATCAACATTAAATTTCTTCCTACTACCAAGATTATTTTCTTCAAAATAATTCTTAATATCAGAACAATAAGTATTAAATCTACTAACTAATTCTTCATCGTCTTTATGTTCTTCAGTTACCCATTTTTCAATATTTTTACATGCTGTAAGATTAAAAGACTTTTTAAATCCGAAATATAATAGTGCTTTATGAAATTTTTCTTCGCTTGCCAAACTTTCACCCCCTTATATTAACTCCACGTTCATGCTTCCAATAATGTCTTTAACATCCTGATCATCTGAACCCTCGGAAATATTACACATTAAAGCTAAGTTCTTTACCAAACCACAGTTTGGCCCCTCAGGAGTTTCATTTGGACATATTTTACCAAATTGAGTTGGGTGTAAATCTCTTGCTTCGAAGTGAGGTTGACTTCTTGTCAATGGAGATACAACACGCCTTAAATGAGAAAGAGTACCCATATAACTGGTTCTATCCAACAACTGACTTACACCAGCTCTTCCTCCAACCCAGTTTCCTGTAGCAATAGCGTGCTTAATATTTTCGGTTAAAACATCACTACGAACTGCCTGTTTAATGGAAAGTTCCTTGCCACGGGAAAGGCTTCTTTCAAGTTGATAACTCATATCTCTAGTTAAATTAGTGAAAGCAACTCTGAATAAATCTTCCATTAAGTCACCAGAAACTCTGAGTCTTTTATTAGTATAATGGTCCTTATCGTGCGGTTCTCTTTTACCTTCAATTACTTCAAGTAACATTTCAGTCATTTCAGCCAAATAGATAGCTTTATCACGGCATTTTTCTTTTTCAATGCCCATGTGAGGCAATAAGTAACGATTTACAACATCAGTTGCACGTTTAACACGATAATCTTTAGGCATATTCTTAGCTACCCTATTACCAATGTATTTAATGGCAGCAACCTGGAGATATCTTCTTCTCTCATCAAGAGTCATTCCGTCCATTTCTTTTTGGTCCAATTTCAATGCTTCACGTGAGACCTGAATATCATCCGCTATCATCATCTGGAAATTATTATCATCAGAAATGGCTGTAATAATTTCCTGATCTGTAGCTAATCCAAGAGCCCTTAATAAAATTACCAATGGAATTTCACCAGGAAGGTATGGGAATGAAATTCTTAAAAATACTCCATTTTTACGTGGTTTTTTATATTCCAAAGTAATTCTTGCTCTAAAACCACTTTTAATTGAAGTAACTACAGCTTTTGCATGCCTATCTTCAGGATTGTCAAGACGTTCAAGAATAATTTTATTTGGAGCAATTTCCTCCATTGTTACAACAGCCCTTTCAGAACCGTTTACAATAAAGTATCCTCCTAAATCTTGAGGGTCTTCATGTTTTTCAACTAATTCTTCAGGAGTAAGACCATTGAGATGGCAGATGTCAGATTTAAGCATTACCGGCAATTCACCAATATAAACTTCTTCAAGTTCATTTTCTTCTCCGTCTTCATCTAATGCCATTTCAAGATACATATCTGCTGAATAGTTTAAATTTCTAAGTCTTGCTTCGGTCGGATCAATTTCACTACGGGACCCATCAGCCTCTTTGTTTGACGGTTTTTCAATACGTACTTTACCAGTTCTTAAAGTGTATTTACCATCATCCAAAGTAATAGGTTCGGTAATATCAATGATATTCTGAATCCTATGATTCACAAAATCATTGTATGACTTAATATGGTGATCCACCAAATCATATTTGTCAAAAAATGCATCAACTAATTTCCAGTTATTCTCTGTCATGGATATCCTCCAACATTACGTACGCAATAAAAATAATTAACTAAAT
>CACZNW010000105.1 GCA_902782595.1 uncultured Methanobrevibacter sp.
ACGTGGCAGGCTAGAGTCTTAACCAGGCTGGACTAACACCGCATGAAAACTAACAACAAATAAACTTATGTTTTAATGATATATAAATGTTTCGTTTGTAAAAAATTTAAGAGAAAAAATAATCAGATTTTTCTTGCAGTAACGCAAATCCAATCATTTTCCTCATTGATATATGCTTTAAAATCTTCAAATCCAGTCTTTTCAAGAGATTCCCTTAAAACGTCCTCTGAATAGATTTTCATGTCAAGCAATTCCACCAAATCATCATACTTTTCCATTTCGCCTTCACGGTAAACTGCCTCATTGCAGAAAAATACAAGACCTCCTTTTTTCAAAACCCTGTTAACTTCAGCCAGATCGTTGATAAAGTCCGGCCAGAAGTAAATTGTTTCAAAACCGGTTACGATATCAAAGGTTTCATCATAAAATGGCATTTCTGAAACAGACCCCTGCAATACGTTTACAATACCTCTGTCAATGGCATCTTTATTTAATTCACTGGATTTTTCAACGCTTACCTCTGAATAATCAATTCCAACAACCCGACCGTCATCCGATATTAGCTGTGCGAATCTTTCAAGGTTTCTTCCACCGCCGCATCCTATATCCAAAATTTTAGAATCATCTTTAATTTCAAAATGAGTTACTCCCCACTGTGCCATTGCTTCGTGGGATTCGTTCATTCTGTCTAGTATCTGATGGCCCAGTTCTCCTTCCGGTTTTCTTGCGTTTTTAATAAGTTCCCTGTCTTCAATATGATGACCTGTGTTTACTTTATCATTATCACTCATAATATCACTTTTTCATTCCTTTACGGGTTTTTATAGCCTGTCCGGTTTTAAACTGTTCTATTTCACAAGCGCCAAGCATTGCTTTTCCATAGGCGAGAAGTTTGTCCTCTTCATTAACAATTAAAACCTCATCTTTGGCGCGAATATTTTCATCGCATTCAACTACGAATTTACAGAATACACTTTTTCCGTCAAGTGCAAATGGTTCGGAGTCCTTATTGACAACAACCCTGTTTTTGGGATACTGTGTTGCATTGTGGAGTCTTCTGGCACCTTCCTTTGATAAAATCAGATAGGAATCGGATGCCCTCATATTTACAATGAGGACCTTGCCGTCATAGATATGTCTGATTTTGCCGGTTTTTTTACTTTTTTCAATGTTGATATTGCCGGTGAATAATGCGTCTCCGGCTCCGTTACCGAACTGATAATCTGCAATTGCCTTAACCTTTTTAACATCATCCTTTTTATATCGGATATCATCTGACAAACTGTATTTAACATATAAGTCGCTGTCCAGGTCATTTATGATTCTTGAGTGGATTAGAACCTGTTCGTAATATTCACCGAATTCATTGATAAAGTCTTCAATAAACTCTATACTGTCAACGTCACGGGTTTTAGGAGCATCACTTTGACTTAACGGATATACCTCATCAATTTCTAGAGGTATCAATCCGAATGGAATGTCCATGACCATGAAATCGGCATTATCCAAATCAATTTCCCTTTCTTCGCCGTAGACGTAGAATTCACCAAGTTTCCCGGAGATGAATTTGGAATATGGTTTTCTTGTCGGAGGCAATATTACCAGATCACGTTTTTTAGGCATTTCACGTAATTTCTGCATGTGTCTCAATACTTCAGGCCTTAAAAGAGATTCCGGACCGGTGTAGAAAAATGCTGACTTTTTGCTTCTCGGATCGTACTTTTCCAAATCCTCGGCATAATTTCCAAGCTGTCTTTGAGCTTCAAGAAGTGCAGGGTGGGCACGGCATCTCTCTTCAACCAGTTCCATCAGGTTGCCGTCATAAATCGCCTGCCTGATTAATCTTAACTCTGCAAATGAAACATGGAGGTTGTGCTGAGCTATTAAATCTCTTCTTTTCTCTTTTGGCATTGCCCTTAAATCGTCGGGAGTGTAACTGGTACATACTTCACATGAACACGGCATTTCCTGGAGGTTTTCAAGTTTGAATGTGCCTCTTGTGGAAAGAAGCCTGTCGTCTTCGGCATATAGAATATATGCTGCAGAGTCAAACAGGTCACATCCCATCGCCACACAGAGCGCAAATATCATCGGATGGCCTGCACCCATCAGATGGCGGGGGACGGTGTCGGAGAGGTCTTTCATGGTATTCATCACAACATCAACAAGATCCCGGTAGTGGTATGATTCCATTAACGGTACAACGGCACCTATCGGATATAAATCGGCATCGAGTTTGGACAATTCCCTTGCGCATTCACGTCTTAAATCTAGAAATGTGGAACCCTGTACAACGGAGTTTAAAAGCATTTCCATATTCTGCTCCTTTTTATAATTTATTGCTTCACGAGCTCTTTCGATAGTGATTTCCATGTCGCTTTCGGCTTTTTCCCTTTCAACAAAGGGAGCGGTTGGAATGTCAAGACTTGTTCCGATGTCGGTTTTTATCAGTTCCTGAAATTCTATTACTTCCTTGTTTGTTATCTCCACATCTCCATAAACGGACAGCTGAAAAGAACCTGAATCTGTCATTACCGGACCGTCAAAGTTAATCAGCTTATGCAGACCTTCATCAATTGCCTTTTTCTTTAAATCTTCATCTTTATAAATTAGATAAGCATTAGTAATTACAATATCTGCACCGTATTTGGCAACATCAATGACCTGTTTGCGGGGATGAATAACCGGCATCAATGCAGGAGTTTTTACATCACCGTGTCTGGTTTTTAAAACACCAACACGGCCTTTTCCATCTTTTGCTTTAATCTCAAACATTTTACTTGACCTTTTTAAAATTCGTTGAAATAAGATTTAACCTAAAAATTATATAAATTTTGCTCATGAAATACTGTTTGTAAAAAAATAGTTATAGGGAAATATTGATTTGAAAATTAAAAAGAAAAATGGGAGGTTAAGCAAACTTAACCTGATGTGCTTTGTTTAACCATCTTCTTTTTAAAGTGTTTGAAGGGTGTGTTTTTTCAGGACTTTAATAGATTTATTCGTGTTTTTGAAATATCCCGATTAAGGAGATTTATTATGTCAGATATCAAGAGGGGACATTTCAATCCTTAGTCAAGCATTTTAAATCAACTTTTTTTTGAAATTAGGTGTGATATTTTCCAAATGAATGAAACAAATTTGACTTGAAATCTTTAAGTGAATTTTGAGGACTATTGGAATATCTAAATATCTATCGTCTTTGGAGAAAGTTAAATCAATAGGCATATCCTGTATAGAATCTGTTTAATTGAGAATTTAAATCTATTAATTTTTCCATCAGAATTTATCATCATCACAGATGTGCATTTTGATAAACTGTCAGGACCCTCACCCTTTGTTCGTACAAAGTCTTATTTATCAATATTTTATATTTCGATTTTCAAAGGCAATCCCAGTTATTGTAAAAAAATTTTACTCAAATTTCAGTAAAATTACTACAATACTTAAGATTGACAGTTATTATTATAAAAACAATACTATATAAATGTTTTTATTAAAAAATAAGCAATTATTTAATACTAATAAGAAAAATAAGCATTTTTAGCTGAAAAATTAAATGGCTTAAACTCGTTTAAATCAGCTCCCATAACCCGGAGACAGATGAATTCCAATGCCATGTCCCGAAACTTAACAGTATCAAATATGAATGTACAAGTCCCAATTAGATTTAATATGATTAAAACAATCTATTTTAAATAAAATATTACATAATTTGACTGGTTTAATGAAAATATCATAAATTTACAGCTTATTATATGAAAAAAGAATGGAAATTAAAAATTCTTTTAAAAATTCTTAAACTCTAAACAAAGCAAAATAAAGGAGTATTTTTAAAAATAAGTCAAAATTCATATAATTTTGATAAACCGAATTAGAGTAAAAATTATGAGAACCCCAACAAACGGGAACAAATAAACCCCTTTTAAGCCGGTTTAATCGAAAACTACACTTACAACACTTTTTATTGCCAAATTAAAGCATATAATGGAATTTAATTTTAAGGGCAAAATTAACATAAACCTGCCCGTATTAAACTGTATTTTCGAATTTGAAAATGCAAATCCAATTAAACATTCAATAGCAATGCAAAATCGACTGGAAATATCTCTTTAATGTCATTATGTTAAGAATTTCAAATCGTTTAATTTGACATTGGCAACCCTCAATTTATGGACAAATCATGTTAATTTTTTAAAAATAGGAATTTTAAATACCCTAGCTTAAAAAATCAATGAATAAAGAATATGTTTAGGTAATTTGACCATGGATAAACTCCAAATGGATAAAATTACCTAATTTAATGCACTTTTAAAAATGTTGTAACGAAACTGCATGCCCATACCATCGCCGCCGATGCACCCGCAATTATCGAAATAATTCCTTCGGCATACAGTGCAATCAGACACAGCATCGTCCACAGCAATATTACTCCGCTACCCAATGTCACCTTACCTTCATATACAAGTCCAAGGCCCGCTATGAAAAAGGACAGTACCAATGCAATTACAATATTCACCATAATATCACAACCTGTAGAGATGACTTGAAATAATCAAATATTTAAAGATTCAGTAACTAAAATATCACCTAGATATAATGAGTTATGAAAATTGTGCAAGGATAATTAATGATGATATTTTTGATCTGGTGAATGAAACATTTGGCCGGGAAAAAAGTAGTCGAAATATTGAAGGAAGGGTTAATTTTTTTGATACTTACAAAGATTATTTTGTTTTAACTGATGATGGATCTTATTCTATTAATTCTAAAGAAATAAATCATAAAGTTGAAACCTTACATACATCTACCGGGGCAATAAGTGAGTCATTTGAGAAATTTATCAAACCGATGAAATTCAATTACTACGAAGACATTGCCGTTCTGGACATATGTGCTGGACTGGGGTATAACACTTCAGCGGCAATTGCAGATTTCCTAAAAAATTCAAAGGCAAATCTGACAATTGACATGGTAGAAATATCAAAAGCAACATTGGCCTGCGGACTGCTGGTACCTTCACCAATCCCCGAACATGACATTACCAAAAAAGCCATTGAAAACGAACTGATTGTGCAGGATTATGCGGGATTGAGTCTTGAAACGGCTGAAATCCCTGAAAATATCAGTATCAATGTCTTTATTGAAGACGCAAGACAAACCGTTCAGAAACTGGACGACAATACTTATGACGCCATATTTCTTGATCCATTCAGCCAGAATATGGCTCCCGAATTATTTTCACTTGAGTTTTTCCGTGAATTCAGACGAATTATAAAAAACGACGGAATAATAGCAACATATACATCATCAGCACCAGTAAGGGCAGGATTTATTGAAGCTGATTTCTACATTGGTCTTGGTCCGATATTTGGAAGAATGCAGGGAGGAAGCCTTGCAAGTCCGAATCCGGAAATGCTCGACTGGTCACTTCCAAAAAATGATGAAATAAGAATTGCCCTGTCCGATGTGGGAATACCTTTCAGAGACCCCGGTCTGAACAATAAAAGCAAAGACATACTAAATGAAAGAACACGTGAAAGACAGAATGCACGCCACAGCACAAAGATTTCATCCGCCGTTAAAACACCTATTTTTTTAGGCCAGACCATGGATGATGAAAAATTAAAAAGACGGGTTGAACGAAATCTTGCAAAAATGAACATACCCTCAACAACATCTCCTCAGGCAAACTATATCGTTGAAGTGGAAGATGACTACAGGGAAAAACAGGATTTTGAAAATAATTCAAGAAACAGAATTCTTGAAATGGAAAAAAGATTAAAAAAAGTTAAGGAAGAGGAAATTAAATTTTAACATAATTTCCACTTTTAAGCAGATACGCCGCTTCTTTTGATGATTTTACCGGACCGGAAACAACGGTTAACTTTTTAGGATTGGAATAGATATGTTCCAAACCGAAAATTGAGAAGTCCGCATCACAGTGATTACAGAAAATCATACCTTCAGTACTGCCGGGTTCTCTTCTTCCGGTTGCAGGGAAAATGCCAACTTCGGTTTTTTCATCTCCCGCCCAGAAAACGTCCCAATACAAATCATGACTGCCGCAGTAAGGACAGGTTCTTTCAAACTCGGTCATGTACCAGGTGTATCCGTATTTGGATTCTTCACCTGGAGCGGAAGGTCTTCCGATAGCAAGGATAGTTTTTCCATCTTCGGAAACACCATATCTGCTATAAGAAACTCCGACTCTGTCGGCAACAACGGAAATGTAACTGGTTACTGTGTAACCGGTGCTTAGGTCTTTACATACCACCTTATATTTTCCTTTCGGAAGCTTGAAATCGGCACTTGCAAAACCTTTCGAATTGGTTTTTACAATATGTGAAACACCGTTTATATTGATTTCCATTTTTGTGTTTTTAGCAACACTGCCGTCCTGTTTGAAGAGCTGAGCCTGGAATGAAGATTCCATATTTTCTATTGCTGCAATATCATGTGCATGAACAGAAGCAAGCTTTACAGTGACTTTTTTATTCAATTTATAACCGGTATAAGGATCAACTGATTTAAAGTTATATTTTCCCTTAGCCAATTTGAATTTTACAGTTGCAACACCGTCAGCATTGGTTTTGGCGGTTTTTTTGGCTCCATTAATATAAACTATTACCTTTGCATTTTTAACCAGTTTTTCATTCTTATACAAAGTTACTTTGAATTTGTATGCCTTACCGGTAAATGCAGTTATTGAATCAGCATATAATGTTGGGGAAACTTTAATAGTATTTTTAACTGTTTCTCCGGTATCCAGATTAGTAGTGCTGATTTTATAGGTTCCGGGATTAACGGAAATAGACAAACTGGCCTTACCTTTACTGTTGGTTTTTTTATAAAAAGTATTTCCATGATACTTAAATTTAATATATTTCTTAGCTAAAACCTTACCGTTTTTACCATAAAACGTTGCAGTAAACATTTTGGAACTTTTATAATATTTTTTCAAATTGGAAGCCGTAACCGAATGTTTTACAGTAATTTTATGGGAAACCTGATATCCGTTAGGATGAATTGCCAAAACTGTGTACTGACCAACCTTCAGATTTACTTCAAGACTGGCCACTCCATTTGAATCGGTTTTTTTGGTATAGGTTTTGCCGTTGAGTTTAAATTTGACATTAGTATTTTTAAGTGCATTGCCTTTGCTGTCCAGGAATTTTGCAGAATATTTTTTAGAACTTTTATATGTTGTTGTAAAATCACCGGCAGTTATAACTGGCAATACTTTAATTTTACTGGTTACAAAAGTGTAATTTCCATAATATGCAGAAGCCACATAGTCCCCAGTGTTCAAATCAAGAGGAATTGCTATTTTACCGTTGAAATCTGTAGTTTTATTATAAATCTGATTGTTTATATTTATAATGACAGAAGCCCCACTAACAGGACTGCTTGCCTGAGATAAAACTACTTCATAATTAGCCGTTCCCTTATAATACATATTTACATCTTTACTACTTAACTCATAATCATCACAAGAAGAATTAGAAGTAGCAAGAACTTCATTTGCAGACAAATCATTTGCAACCCCCGAAGGAGGTTCTTCATCTACATCACTAATCTCAATATCATCAGTTGCGTTTGTATCAACAGCCGAAACTGCACACAAAGACAACATGAATACCAAGATTGTTAAAACTAAATTCATTTTTTTATTAAACATACGTTAACTCCATTAACATTTGCTCGTACTTATTCATATTACCTTTTTTATATAAAAAGCTTTTGATTTTCAAAAAGAGCTCAAAGAATCTTAATTTATGAAAAATAAGACATGAAAATCTTATAAAAACCAATAATAGCTTAAACTGATTGAAACTAATAATAAATGGTTAATATATATAGAAATAAGCATATGAAAAAAATAAAATAATTAAAAAATGTTTAATAAAATGAAAGATATCTATTCAATATTACAACACTGAAAAACTGTGTGAAAAATGAATAACTGAAATTGAACCATAAAATTAATAAAAACAGATTTTTAAATCATTTAATAAAGAAATGAAAAGTAGAATAAGATTATTCTACTGTAACACATTTTGCAAGGTTTTTAGGTTTATCCGGGTCGTGACCCTTCTCAAGAGTAATATAATAAGCTATCAATTGCAACGGAACAATATAAACCAATGGAGCAATAATCTCTTTAACTTCACTGTTTATTGTTATAACATCATTAGCTTTGGTTTTTAGAGATTCATCATCACATGATCCTATAGCCAGCACATTAGCTCCACGGGATTTCACTTCCTCCAGATTACTCATTGTTTTTCTGTAGTTATCTCCCGGAGGAATTATCACAACAACAGGAATTCCCTCATCAATCAAAGCCAGAGGTCCGTGTTTAAGTTCACCGGCTGCATAGCCTTCACCGTGAATATAAGTGATTTCCTTAAGTTTAAGAGCTCCCTCAAGTGCGGTAGGATAGGAATAACCTCTGCCCAGATAGAAGAAGTCACGGGCATAGTTATATCTTTTTGACAGCTCCTTAATTAAATCAACGCTTTCCAGTGCCTCGTCGATAAATTCCGGCACACTGTCAAGTTCTTTTAGAAGTTCTTCATTTTTGGAAACAAGTGCCGCAAACAGATATATTGCAGTTAACTGGGCAACATATGTTTTGGTTGCCGCAACTCCAATTTCAGGACCTGCCTGAGTTTGAATAACATATTGAGCCCTTCTTGTAATTGATGAACCTGCAACATTGACGATACCCAGTGTCTTTGAAGTTTTGTTGGCAACGTCCAGTGCCTTAAGTGAATCGGCAGTCTCACCTGACTGGGATATGAAAACGACCAGTGTCTTATCATTTAAAGTGTTGGCAGAGTATTTGAACTCGGATGCCAAAATCACATCGGTTGGTATTCCGGCAAGTGATTCTATCAAATATTTACCCGTCAGGGAAGCGTGATAGGATGTTCCACAGGCAACAAAGCATATTCTTTGAATATCTCCCGCATCATCAATGATTTCCTGAATATTGTCCCTTTGAGTTAAGGTATTCCTGACGGCAATAGCCTGCTCGTTAATTTCTTTTATCATGAAGTGGTCATAACCTTCCTTTTCCGCCATTTCAGGTGTCCAGTTAATGGTGTCAATTTCCTTGTTGACAACATTGTCGAATTCATCATGTACAACAACACCGTCCTTATCCAGAATGACTATTTCTCCCTTTTCGGGATATATTATGTCACGTGCATATTTTAAAATGGCCGGAGAGTCTGATGCAAGGTAATATCCGTCTTCACCTATTCCAACGATTAAAGGTGAATCCTTACGGGTTGCAACGATCTTGTCCGGTTCATCAAGAGATATTGCAGCTATTGCATAAGCCCCTTCAATAACGTCAATTGTTTTTCTGACTGCATGTTCAAGGTCAAAACCTTCATCCATGAATTTCTGAATCAGATGGGGAATGACCTCGGTATCGGTGTCTGATTTAAATACGTGACCTTCAAGAATCAGTTTTTCTTTAATTTCAAGATAATTTTCAATAATGCCATTGTGCACTACTGCAATGGTATTTTCTTCATCAATATGAGGATGTGAGTTTAATTTGGACGGGTCTCCATGTGTTGCCCATCTAACGTGAGCTATGCCGAATTTTCCAGGTAAATCTGTGAGATTTAATTTTTTATCCACTTCTTCAATTTTTCCCTTGTCTTTTTTGATATGGATTTTGTTTTCACTAAAAGTGGCCAGACCTATTGAATCATATCCTCTGTATTCCAGTTTGGATATGCAGTCAAATAGAATTGGTGCCACATCTTCATCTTCCTTCAGTATGCATCCTACAATTCCGCACATTCAAAATCACCTTTGATAATCGTAAATATCCTTATACATTTTCACAACATCTCCAATGATTAAAATTGCAGGAGTGTTGATTTTTTTATCTGCAATATCTCCGAGGGTTCCGAATACAAGGTTTTCATCAGGCAGAGTTCCGCTTTCAACTGCACATACCGGAGTGTCGGCCGGACGATATTTCATGATTTCAGCAGTATTTTCCTTAATATTTCCAATACCCATCAGTATAATTAAAGTATCAGCAGTATAATCCCAGTGAACCTGATTTTCGGCTTTTGTCGGGTCTTCATGACCTGTCACTATTGTAACTGAGGTTGCCACTGCCCTGTGAGTTACAGGCAGTCCGAGAGAAGTTGGTGCTCCAATAGCTGAAGTTACACCAGGAATTACTTCAAATTTGATATCATGTTCCATTAAAGCCAATATTTCTTCTCCTCCACGTCCGAAGACAAAAGGGTCTCCCCCTTTAAGTCTTACAACATTGTCATGATTCTGAGCCTGTTTAATAATTAATTCGTTGATTTCATCCTGAGTTTTATAATGCTCGCCCGCCTTTTTGCCGACGTAAATCCGCTCGGCAGTATCCGGAGCATGAGCCAATATTTCTTCATTAGCCAGATAATCATACAATACAACATCAGCTTTGTTTAAAGCTTTTACAGCCTTAAGAGTTATTAAATCAGCATCTCCCGGTCCTGCACCAATTAAATAAACTACCATCTATATCACTTATAAAAATCCTTTAAAGAAGTTCAAACCGTCATCTGAACCGAATATTTCCTCACATGCCCTTTCAGGGTGAGGCATCATTGCACAAACAAGACCTGACTCATCACATACACTGGTGATTGCTTCCATTGACCCGTTCGGATTTTCACCTTCAAACTGCAGTACAATCTGATCCTGGTCTTTTAAAAGGTCAATGTCCTGTGTGTAAAATCTTCCTTCGGCATGTGCTATCGGAAGGGCAATGGTCTGGCTTTTTTTAAATGCCTTTGTAAACGGAGTCCTGTTTGTTGAAACTTTAAGGTCAACCCATTCACAGTTGAATTTTGGAGTTTCGTTAGTGATGAAAATTCCCGGAACAAGTCCGATTTCACCTAGAATCTGCGCTCCATTACATATTCCCAAAACCGGTTTTTCTTCCTTTACCATCTGTTTAATGCCATCAATTACAGGTGTGATGGATGCCATTGCACCTGCCCTCAGGTAATCTCCGTATGAAAATCCTCCGGGAATTACAATTCCGTCATAGTCTGTGAGTTTTTCTTCACTCCACCAGACATATTCAGGTTTCAGACCGGCAAGTTCACATGCCTGAGCCACGTCACGGTCACAGTTTGTTCCCGGAAATCTGATTACGCCAATTTTCATAATTACACCCTTTTATTCCTCTTGCGGAACAACACTGATTTCATAATCATGAATTACCGGATTACAGAGCAATCTTTCACACATATCAACTACGTTTTCCCTGATTGCCTGGCTGTCTTCGCCTTCCATTTGGAATTTAATGATTTCAACAGTTTTCACGTCTTTCACTTCATAACCCAAAAGGTCAAGTGACCTTTCAACCTGAGTGGCTTCGGGGTTTAACATACCGGCTTTTAAAGATATATTAATTTCAATATCAAACAACACTTAAATCACCTTCTCATCATCTGGAATAACTCTATTATAAACTTCAATATAAGCGGCCATCACTTCATCATCCTTTCCTTTTCTGAACAGTTCCTTATCCAGCATTTCCAATGTCTCACTGTCCCATAATCTGCATCCGTCAGGAGATATCTCATCACCCAAAAGAATGTTTCCGTCCTTATCCTTACCGAATTCGACCTTATAGTCAACAAGGATAATTCCCGCATCAGCGAAGAATTTGGTTAAAATCTCATTGATTTTCAATGCCTTTTCTGTTAGGATATCGATTTCTTCCTGGGTAGCTATTCCCAATGCCTTTATAAGGGAATCATTAAGCATCGGGTCATGATATTCATCTGCCTTAAAGTCCATCTGTACAATTGGAGGATCCAATCTAGTACCGTCGGCAATTGGATATTTACGTACGAGACTGCCGGTTGCAATGTTTCTTACAATTACCTCAATCGGAATCATTTCAAGTTTCTTTGCAACCATGACATTAGGTTCAGGCAGGTCAATGAATTGGGTTGCAATGCCGTTTTCCTCCAATACATTAAATATTTTAGATGAAATAATGGCATTGTAGGATCCCTTGTTATCCATCACCTCTTTCCTTTCACCGTCTCCTGCAGTCATGTCATCTCTGAACTCTATGATGACTTCATCAGGATTATCAGTAGTAAATACACTTTTTACTTTTCCAGAATTAATTAACTCTTTTTTGTTCATGATATCAACAAAATTATTAAATTAGTATATTATAAGTTTTAGTTTTTAATATTATATAAAAATAGTTAAAAAAAATAGCAGCTATAATCCGTTTATAGGAATTCCAATATGTTCATTTTGAGGGAATTTCATACCGTTTAAAGAACCGTTTGGAAGTTCTGAGAGTATTATAACGGGAAATTCCTCATCGGGCTTTATAAACATATGATGAGTAACATTTTGACGTGTTGTAACTGCTATTTCATAATTGTTGTGACTTTTTGTGAGTTTTCCATCGAGAAAAACTTCATTGAATGTGTGATTCAAAAGATAATCCGGCAGATTTTCAGTTATTTCAAAATGATTCAGCAGATCCTTTAAAATCATCTGTAATCATTCCATACTCGGGAGTTTATCCTGATCTGAATCATATGATGAACCTATCAGTTCCCCTGAATCAACGTCGTATTGCCTGAATCCACCATCTTTATAGGTAACTTCCCTATAATATCCTTCACCGTTCTGTGAATTGAATTTAACTTCTTCACTTACAATATCATCAATTATGTTGCCTGAATCAGATGATGAATCTGAACTTCCGGAAGATTGAACATTACTTACTTTATCCACTATATCACCTATTTTACCTGAACTGACATCTTCAATGCCCATTCCCAATTCATTCATAAAATGAAATGCTGCTGCACCACCGACGACGATTAACGCTACGATAATGCCGAGTATTAATAAAATAAAGCCTTTCATATTTTCACCTCACAAAGTTTTCAATAGTTATTTGAGTGGCCATGTTAAAAAAGTTTTCGATTGAATTTATATATTAACAAAAATATAAATTATAAATCATGAACATGAAAAATATTGTTGTACTTCTAATATTTCTGCTTGCGGTATTAGGTTTAATAATTGGTGTTTGCTACACTGAAGAGGTAAATAATGACAATTCACCGGACAGTGACATTGATAGTCTGAGTGAAGATTCACCGGCAATATTTCATGTGCCTGATGATGAAAGCGGCAATATTTTAACTACTTATTTTCATGAAAAATTTTTAAATTGAACCTCCTCATCGTATATACTATGGGGATTCGCAAACCAATCCCAAAAAAAACATTTATGGATTTTTGATTGTATTTGGATATTTTACTGCACCGTAGTCCCAACGATTTCGATTCCTATCCCAATCACCACACATCATGATTAATATAATCAAAATAAGTATTTGAAACCATTCATTACAAATGCATACTCAACATTGATACCACATTAAAAAAAATCAACATTCTTGTTCGATTCATCCCAAACCTTGAAGAATTTGGGCATTCTTGCAATATTGATAAAAGAAGTAAAAATAACATAAAATAATAAAAATCATGAGAATATCTAGAAAAAATCTTAGCTTGACAGCACTGATTATGAAGATGAAACAGAAAACCATGAATAAACATATAAACAAACAAAAACAAAATAATAATATTATAAATTGAGAAGGTAATATAAGATGTCAAAACCTATTGTTGCAATAACCAGACCTAAAGACAGGGCCATGAAAGCCTGTAAAATTGTTGAGGAACTTGGAGGAGAAGCAATACTTGCCCCAACTCTTGATTTGGAGCCGGTAAATACTCAATCCCTGAAAGATTTGGTATCAGCAAAAGATGACCTTGACTGGATTGTCTTTACATCTCCGACAACAATTGTTTCACTGAATAAATTCTATCCCGAATTTTTAAGGACTCTGGATTGCAGCCTGGCAGTTATTGGAAATAAAACCGGGAAACTTGCTGAAAAACAGGGTCTGACCGTTGATTTGATGCCTGATGACTTTACTGCTGAAGGACTTGTAGAGGAATTTGAAAAAAGAGGAATTACAAATCAGACAATTGGAATTCCAAGAACCGCCTCTGCAAGATCAACCCTTCCCGAAGGATTGGAAAGACTGGGAAACCGAGTGATTCTTGCCGAGGCATACAAATCTCTCTTTCCGATGGATGATGAAACAGTAAAGGAACTGATTTCTAAAATTGAAAATAATGAAATCGATGCCATTACATTCACAAGTCCGCTGACAGTTGAAAACTTCCTTGAAATATCAGACGATAAAGAAAAATTAGCAGGATTATTGTCCGACAATCTGCTGACCGTCAGCATCGGTCCGATAACCGGAAAGGCATTGGAAAAATATAATATTGCCTACATTTATCCCGACACATATACTGTTCGGGATATGATGGAATTGTTATTTGATACATTAGAAAAAAAGTAAGGTGAAAAAGATGATTACAATATGGCCACAATACCTGGATAAAGACTTAAGCCTGAATCAGGGGCGTAAAGTTGCAATGAAATATGCTGTAAGTGAACCTACCATTACAGATGTTGAAAGAGCAGTTAAAAGACTCGGATTAAAATATTCTCTGCAAAAAGAGGTTGCATACCCCGGCCAATGGTATAAAAAATCCGGAAGAATTCTTGTTGAATGGGATGGAACAAAACTGGAACTTATACGAGAAGTCAGTTTGAAGATTAAAGAAATTAGAAACTGATTAATATGGAAATGCCACAATCAATGCGCGAACAGTACCGAAAAGCAATTGAAATCATCGACTCATCACAGGACATTAAAATATATTCACATATTGACTGTGACGGTATCTGTTCAGGTGCAATACTCTCAACCATACTGGACAGGCAAAACAAGCCTCATGAAATAGATTTTGTAAACCTTGACGTTCTTGATGACATTGAACTTGAACATGAACTTACAATATTTTCGGATTTGGGTTCGGGTCAGAGAATTGATACAAATGCAAAAGAAGGACACAAGATTATCATTCTGGATCATCATCCTCCCCTTAGAGATTTGGATTACGGAAATGACCGGGCATACAATTACCTTGAAATAAATCCCCATCATCACGGCATTGACGGATCATACTATGTTTGCGGCGGAGGACTGTGTTATTTTCTTTCAAAGGAAATGGGATACACTGATTTAAGTTGGATTGGTATTCTTTCAGCAATTGGAGATATGCAGAACACCAGAAGCGGTCATTTTGAAGGATTAAATGAAATTATCCAGCAGGACGCCGTTGACGGAGGATATCTTGAAGTTACAAAAAACGACATTAACCTTTATGGGCGGAACACACGACCGCTCTTTAAAGCTTTATCATATTTCAGTGACGTTAAACTTCCGATTACCAACAACACAACAGAATCAATGGCCGTTTTGGAAGAACTTGGAATTGAAGAAAAGCACAACAGGAAAACACTGAACCAGCTTACAATGGCTGAAAAGGCCAAGCTTTACCAGTGCCTTTCAGGTATGATTTCAAAGGTGGTTCCCGGAAATTACATCAAATACATTCCCCAGCTGATTATCGGAGATTCATATACTTTCCTAAAAGAGGATTCCAGCAGTTTTTTAAGGGACGGCGCCGAATTTTCAACAGCAATGAATGCCTGTGGAAGAAATCACGAAGAAAAAATAGCCATGGAAGTTTTAAAGGGAGACAGATTCCTTGCACTTGACCAGCTTGAAGCGGTAAGCAGACAGCACAGAACCAACCTTGCCCAGGCAATAGATGCGGTTGCAGGTAATGAAAATTCAAATATAATTGAATGTGAAAACCTTCAGTATTTTGACGGAACCGGAATTAAACCCGAAATTGTCGGTACCATAACCGGAATGATACTTGGATACTGTAACTGGAAAAAACCAATAATAGGATTTACTCAAACTGATGATGATATGTTAAAAGTATCTCTTAGATGCTCAAGACTGCTATCCTATGACGGAATCCATTTTGGAAACATTATACGCAAGGTTTCCGCTGAAGTTGGAGGTACCGGCGGAGGACATTCAATGGCATGCGGTGCTTACATACCTATTGATAAAAAAAGTGAATTCCTTGAACGATTTAATAGTGAACTTGCGGGCAAACTAACAAATTAGTATATATACTATTAAAGATAAAAATAAAAATTAATCAATTATAATTGAGGAATGAAAATGATGAAAGCATTTAAAAAAAGAGGTGCATTAACACATTTCCAGATACTGAGTGAAATATCAAAACAAGACCCGCATCTCAAACAAAAAGATTTGGCTGAAAAATTAGGAATAACAATACAAGCTGTTTCCGAAAATATCAAGACACTGATTGAATTGGGATACATAACTTCCAAAGATGGAAGATCACCTTACAAAATAACACAAAGCGGTATTGACAAAGTAAAAAAAGATGCCATTAACTTAAGAAAATATACAGATTCCGTTTTAGAAACCATGAACCATTATAAAACAATATGGCCGGCAATAGCTAAAGAAAAACTTGAAAAAGAAGATATTGTTGGATTATATATGGACAATGGTATTTTATATGCTCATAAAAAAGAGGAAAGTGCAACAGGCGTTGTTCTTGAAGATGCAGAAGCCGATATGGACGTTGCATTGACAAACCTCACCGGAATCATAGACTTGAGCGTTGGAGAAGTTACAGTTATTAATGTCCCTACAATCAAAGACGGCGGATCAAAAGCCTGTGACTTGAATTTAATTAAAACTATCTACAATAACGGAACAAACACCGGAGCAAAGTATGAAAAGGTTGCAATTGCAGGTACAGTATCACGTGCAGTTGCCATGAAACTTGAAATTCCGGTCAATATAGAATTTGCCGCCCCGCAGGCAACCGCAAATGCAGCCCGTAAAGGATTGAATGTTCTGGCAATATGTGTAGGTGACATGAGCAAGGCATTTACACGTGAGCTTGAAAACCAAAAACTAAAATATAACATTATCGACGGCGGGAAATAATTAATATTCCCCTCTTATAATCTTTAACAAAGCAGCTGCAAGCTCTGCACAGTCGTATTCAGATTCGTTTTTAATTATCCTTAGGTAATCGTCCAGATTACCTTCTCCAATCAGCGATTTTGCTTCATCAAGAATCCTTCTGTTTTTGATGTCGGCTATTTCACGAAGCGTGGGCAACTCCTTTTCGATAATTTTACCGGAGTTGCGTTTTTTAATATTGCCGAACCTTGGAATTTCATCATCTGAAACCAAACTGAATGCATAACCTGTTTTTCCAGCCCTTGCCGTTCGCCCTATCCTGTGTATATAATCATCAATATTCTGTGGAACATCATAGTTGATTATAACCTCCACACCATCAATATCCAGACCACGGGCAGCAACATCGGTTGCAACCAGAATGTCAATATTTCCGTTTCTGAATTTATTCATAACCTTATCCCTGGTCTTTTGGGTCATGTCACCGTGAAGACTGTCAACTTTAAAATTCTCTTTTTTTAAGTGTTTGGCCACATAATTAACGCTTTTTTTGGTATTGCAGAATATCAATGCCAAATTAACGTCATAAACTTCAATCAAACGGACCAGGGAATTGAATTTATCCTTAATATTGCATTTAAATGAATATTGGGTGATTTTTGGAATGCTGTCCCTGTTGTCTGACACTTTGATAAACTTCGGATTTTTCTGATACTTTCCTGCAATCTGTTTAATTTCTGAAGGAATTGTTGCTGAAAACAGCATGGTCTGTCTTTGATGAGGAGTATTTGCCAAAATGGTTTCAATATCCTCCCTAAAACCCATTTCTAGCATCTCATCAGCTTCATCCAAAACAACACTTTCAACACCGATTAAATCAAGATTACCCCTTTGAATATGGTCTATTACACGACCAGGAGTTCCGACGACAATGTGAACCCCTTTTTTAAGCACCCTTGTCTGTTTACCTATCGGCTGACCGCCATACACCGCCAAAACCTTAAGTTTTTTAATCCCTGAACCTGCCTTCTGAATTTGTGAAGCCACCTGCATGCACAGCTCCCTCGTAGGACACAGTATAATTGCCTGGGGAGATTTGTCGGGAATGAAAATCCTTTCAAGAACAGGAACTGCAAATGCCAATGTTTTTCCCGAACCTGTCTGTGCCTGACCGATTATGTCCTTTCTTTTTAGGGCTTCGGGAATTGCCATTTCTTGTATGGGAGTCAATTTGTCAAACCCCATATTAGCGATGGCTTTTTTAATATCATCTGAAATGTTTAAATCATCAAAATTCATCATTTACAATATTTAAAAAACAAGTTATTTAATTTTTTACATCAGTTTTGACTGGAAGGATTTTTGAGGAAATTCGGATAAATAATCAAATATCTCCCCGTTGTCATTTAAGATACCTGCATCTGAGGTTCTTTTTTTAAAAATTTTCATTAATTTCCGATTGTTTGGGCTTGGCAGGACATAGCTGTAGGCGAATTTTTCAGCATATTTTTCCTTAAGTCCAGGAAAATGTTCATCAAGTTTATGATAGAAATATTCGCGATTGCCCTTTCTTAAGGTTACGCCCATTTCAAAGCACAGAACTCCATACACCTTGCTTTCAATACAGTAATCCAGAATTGAGTTAATATTATCTTCGGTATCGTTGATGTATGGCAATATCGGGCATAACCACACTACCGTCGGGATTCCGGCTTCATTTAATTTATTCAGAACCTCCACCCTCCTTGAAGTCGGACATACGTTGGGTTCAAGAACCCTGCACAAATCATCATCGGCCGTTGTTATGGTCATCTGAACAACAACCTTTGACTTTTCATTGATTTTTTCAAGCAGGTCCAAATCCCTTAAAATCAAATCAGATTTTGTAATGCATGTAAATCCGAATCCATAACGGTAAATCAACTTGAGTGATTTTCTGACATGCTCCAATCTCTTTTCAAGTGGAATATACGGGTCAGTCATTGCACCTGTCCCAATCATTGCCCTTGGACGTTTAATCAACTCACTTTTAAGCAACTCCAGTGCATTTTCCTTAACTTCAACGTCCTCGAATTTATGACCCATATTGTATACTTCACTTCTTGAATCACAATATATGCAGCCGTGAGTGCATCCCCTATAGAGATTCATTCCGTTTTTTGGCGACAGTATAGTTTTTGAATTCACATAATGCATAATGTTAATTTTAACTTTCAAGTTAATTAATATATATTACAAACAACAAAAACAAACCCATGGAACAGAAAAACATTATCGGATTTGAAAAGGAATACGAAATTAAAAACCATCCTTCAATAAAAGGTCTTCAGATAATTGAAGGGAAAAACAATTTCCCCATAAGCTGGCTGAATCAGCAGGGATATTGCGAATACCAGATATATCTTGAGTACATGAAAGGCGTCAAAACCAAACCTACAGAGGCAATGACCCGGGGAAGCAGAATCCATGAGGAACTTGAGGACATATTTAAACAGGACGCAACACCGTCAACATTTGAAGATGCCGTTGAGGCTTCAAAAGAAAAGGCAACCTTATCAAGAGAATGTTTTGTTATTGCACCCCAATACGGTATCAGAGGATACATTGATGAAATCTGGATGAAACCCGATGAAATCGTGATAATTGATGATAAACCGGGAAGAACACCCTATGAATCAACAATGAATCAGGTAAGGGCATACTGCCTTGCATACAAAGACATGACAGGTGATGAGAGAAAAATAAAGGGAGCGCTGAGAGAAAGAGGAACAGAAAATCTCTTTTGGATTGAGGTATTCACTCCTGAAGTTGAAAAATCAATCAAATTCACAATCAACAGAATGCACGGTTTGTTTGAAGGAACAAAACCGTTCATCGCCACAAAAAATCCGAAAAAGTGCAGGTCATGCAGGTTTAAAAATGACTGTGAACATGCAAAGTCATGGTGAAAAATGAACAAAAAAACAATATCCGCAATACTTCTGATTATATTTTTGGCCACAACCGTTCTTACACTGTCCAACGTGTTTTTAAATAATGAAAATGCCCTGGAAAATCAGACCGGAACACTGACAATAGACAACAGAACCATTCAGTATGAAAAGGCAGGAAAATGCATCGAGGTCATTGACGGAAATACCATTGATGTCTACGGTGTCGGACGGGTTCAGCTGACACAGGTTGACATTCCTAAAAAAGAACCCGAATTAAGCAAGGCAAAAAACTTTGTCATCGAGAAATGCCTTGGAAAAACAGTTTACCTGAATATTGATGATCAAAAACCGAAAGACAACTACGACCGTACTTTGGCAGTAGTGTATGCTGACGGGTGTGATGTTAACAGAGAACTGCTGGACAGCAACCTGGCGAAGGTATCCTATTTCACTCCAAGTGAATTCAAAAAAGGAGAAGTCTAGTTAGACTACTCTGTTTAAACCCAGATATATTTTGTTTTTCTTATATACCTTGTCCAGAATTTCATTCCACTCTTCAATGCTGATATGGCCCTTGTTTGGAATTAGATTGTCAAGTGATGTTTCGGTTACGTTTAAAATATCTGCAAGAACATAGGATAATGTTCTGCCGGTCAGGGACAACTCATAGGGATCATAACCTGTAACAGTTAAAACCCAGATATTACTCTTTGAAGAACTGTTATATTCCTTTTTAAGTGAATCATACCAGCTGGCGATTACCGTGTTGTCACAGCCGATTCCCTCACCGATTGAGATATAGTAATCCGCACCGGTAAAGTCAACAGAATCAATTGCCTTTTGGATTTTTGAGTTGAGTTCTGGAGATCCGATTTCTAAATCCAGTTCATTGTTGGTTATGGTATCTGACAGGTAGTTTTCAAGCTCTTTTATATTTTTAAAATATCCTAACGGTTCCAGTCTGTCAGGATCCCTGTCACAGAGGTCATAAATCAAATCCTCATCAACATCAACGATTTCATAACCTTCAAGCTTATGAGACTTATATTCCTTAAAATCTATACAATAATTTTCCAGATCTTCCTTGTTTAAATACCAGAGCACTTGAACTTTTTTAATCATAATAATCAGATGACAAATTTATAATTCGTTGACAACAACGGTTCTTGTAATATTGTTAAATAATCTGTCGGTACGCAGCAATTTGCCGACGAGCCAGTCAAAGATTATTGGAACCCAAAACATTTTAGTTAAATTACGCACGATTGCCTGTAACCAGGAGATATTAGCTCCGTTTTTTGATTTCACCCGCAGATACATTAAGGATTTACCTACGCTTGCACCGGCCAATTTTTCACACAATACAAAGTATACCAAAACGAAAATTGCCATTGCAAAAGGTAAAAACTGGTAAACTGAGTAGACATTCTTTGCTCCTACCATATTGAATGTGAAAAATGATACAATCCACATGAATGCTGAAACTACAATGAAATCCAGTATATAGGCAACGACCCTTCTAGTAAACACAGTAGCCATATTATCACCTCAACAAACTCTAGGAACTGGATCGGCTATTGGTGCTTCAAGGATTCTTTCTCCACCGATTGGAGTGTTGACAACAACATAATCCCCTTCGACAACTTCACCGATAATTGAGGCATTTTCACCATATTTTTCACCTTTGATAGCTTCAAGGATTTCTTCGGCCTTATCAGCCTTGACGCCCATCACCACTTTTCCCTCATTAGCTACTTCAAACGGATCAATACCCAACATTTCAGATACTGCATGAACCTCTTCCCTTATAGGAATCGCTTCCTGTTCAAGGACAACACCCACTCCCGCTTTGGAAGCCATTTCATTGATTGCATTTGCAAATCCTCCACGGGTAGGGTCTTTCATTGCAGTAACTCCACCAATATCTAAAGCTTTTTTGATTATGTTCCACATAGGAGCTACATCTGATTTCAAATCAGTGTCAAAACCGAATCCTTCCCTAAAGGACATCAGACTCATTCCATGGTCTCCAAGACTTCCGGTGACAATGATTTTATCGCCGACTTCAAGACCTGAATCACGGACGACTTCGCCTTTTTTGGCTATTCCAATACCTGTTGTTACCATGACAATGCCGTCAATTTTATCCTGAGGCATTACCTTTGTATCTCCGGTAATAACTGCCACATCGACTTCTTCACAGGTTTCGTTTAATGACTTGATGATTTTATCCAAATCTTCAATGGGGAAACCTTCCTGCATAATGATTGCATTGGAAATAGCTAACGGCTTGGCACCCATAACGGAAACATCATTGATGGTTCCGGCTGCTGAAATTCTGCCTATATCCCCACCTGGGAAAAACAGCGGGTCGATAGTGTGACCGTCAGTAGTCATTACGATTTCATAATCCCCCAGAGGGATTGATGCACCGTCATCCAAGTCATCCAAACTAATACCACCGTTAACGCTTTTTTTGGTGATATTATCTAAAACTGTGCTGGAAATTAAATTTGCCATTACTTCGCCGCCAGCACCATGATTCATACTAATCTTATCTTCTGACATTTATATCTCCTATAATATATAATAATCACTGAAAGAATATTTGTTAAAACAAGTATATAAAATTATGAAAAAAAAGTTGAAAAAAATAGAATTTAAAGATAAAATCTTTAAATTAAAATTCCGTTAATAACACCGTCTTGACCAGGTCTGGATGTTACTTTAGCATTACCTTCAGGGGTTTCTACGA
>CACZNW010000106.1 GCA_902782595.1 uncultured Methanobrevibacter sp.
TAAATAATTCTATTTTTAAAAATACTATCAAGGAGATAATATTATGACTTACAAATCTAAATTCGGTTTTGGGTGTATGAGACTACCATTAACCGATGAAAATGACTCTTCATCAGTCAATCAGGAATTATTCAATCAGATGGTAGACATTTATATGGAAAACGGCTTCAACTACTTTGATACATCCTATGCATATCATAACGGTAAAAGCGAAACTGCAATTAGAAAAGCAGTAGTTGAAAGATATCCCCGTGACTCATACCAGATTTGCGATAAAATGCCTACCTGGGCACTGACAAGCAAAGAAGATAATGATAAATTCGTGTCAGAAATGCTTGAAAGACTGGGAATAGAATATTTTGATGTGTTTCTGGTGCATAACATCAACACCCCCTGGTTGAAACTGGCTGAATCCTATAACACTTTTGAATACGTTAGAAAGATGAAAGAAAATGGAACTGCAAAAAAGATAGGTTTCAGTTTCCATGACCATGCCAGTTTACTTGAAGAAGTTTTGGAAAAATATGGAGATTTTCTTGATGTCGTCCAGTTGGAGTTGAATTATCTTGACTGGGACGACCCTGCAATTGAAGCACGTGAATGCTATGAGTTATGTGTCAGACATGGTCTTGATGTGTATGTTATGGAGCCTCTTAAAGGAGGAGTCATCGTGAATCCGAGTGATGAAATTAAAGATGAATTCAATAAGTTCAATCCCAATAAATCAATAGCAAGTTATGCATTGAGATTTTGCGCTTCACTTGAACATGTTAAAATTGTTTTAAGCGGCATGAGCAGCATGGATGATTTAACTGATAACTGCAATACCTACAGAAATTTTGAACATTTAAACAGTGAAGAAAGAGATTTCATACAGAGCATTGCATTAAAACACAAGCAGAATCTTGCAATTCCCTGCAGCGATTGCGGATACTGTGTTGACGCCTGTCCTGAAATGATTCCTATACCGGAATATTTCACTTTATACAATTTAAGTAAAAGTCAGCCAGAATACAATAATTATCGCCTATATTTTGATAAACTGGCTGATGAAAAAGTTCCTGCCGGTGAATGCAGTTATTGCGGAACCTGTCTAGATTTCTGCACCCAGCACATTGATATACCGGATGAGTTGAAAAAAATATGTAAACACTTTAAGGAGGGTTTCACCCCTTATTCCAGCTAGGTTCAGGCAACTCTCATTTTTAATTCACAAACCATTTCACCATTTTTATTTATTTTTGAAGCTTTTTTATAATATTCTATTGCCTTTGGAAAGATTCCTGATTGATAATAAATTAAACCCATCAGCGCAAGGGCTTCCGAGTTCTTATCATCGAAATCCAGAAGTTTTTCCAATATTTCAGATGCCGTTGCCAAATCCCCCTGATTGTACAAATCGTAGGCTTCTTCATACAATGTGTCAATATCATCGAGGGAATTGAGCTTTACAGGTTCCCTTTGAGGTTTATTTGTAAGAAGCACTTCAAGTTCGTTTGCTGTTTCATTGGATCTGTCACATGACAATGCCTTTTTGGTAAAAACCAGTGCAATGTCATTCTGGTCCTGTTCATATAGAATTTGGGCCATCAAAGCCAGCGCCTTAGCATGGCGATTATTAAAAGAAAGAATACTGTTTAAAATATCTTTTGAAGCGGAATAGTCTCCTTTATTATACAGCTCCAATGCCTCATCATAATCATCCTTTTCTTCACTCTCTTCAATGACAACTTCCCGTACCTGACCGGACCCGTCATTGGAGATTAATTTGGACATGTATTCTAGAATATATTTTGTGGCATTTTTGTGTAGCGGTTTGTTATCATTTCCGCATTTTGGTGAGTAGATGCATGCTGGACAGCCGCTTTGACATTGGCAGTTATTCAGTAAATCAATTGTTGAGTCCAAAAGGTCAACGAAAACATCAACCGCCTTTTCACAGATTCCGATTCCCCCTTCATAACCGTCATAGATAAATATGGTTGCTTCCTGAGTGTCTTCGTGATAGTTTGTGGACAATCCCCCTATGTCAAACCTGTCACACATTGTATGCAACGGAAACAGTCCGATCAGTGCATGTTCGGCACCGTGAAGACCTCCTGCAAAGGCTTCCTCCTCATTTGGAAACATGTCCTCGATGGTATCCTTAACCTGTTTCGGTATTGTGAACCATAATCCCTTGGTGTTGAATCTAAGAGGAGGCAATTCAAGAGGGTAGGTTCCGATTGCCTTTGAAAACTGCATCTTTTTATATTTGAAGTAATCTTCACTAACGGTCAGCTCCCCGAAGTGAATTGTCAGACTGCCATATTTTGTTTTTGATATTTTCCTTTTGATAGTGATATCGGTCTGATTCAATACCACAGTGTGATAATCAACATCCTTTTTTGAAACATTTACAAAGTGATTTTTTAAATTGACACTATTTACAACATAAGTATCTCCCTTGTTGATTAGAATGGCTCCTTCATGGGCTTCACGGTAAACCTGTGAGCGTTCCATTGTCTCAAGCAGTTTGCCGTTGCTGATTACCTTAAACTCTTCTGAAGAAATCTGATCAAGTGAATGTTCCATTGCCGGATTGTCGTCATATGGATATATGAAATCTCCCCTATGATTTTCATGCAAGTCCTTTTTAGAAACCAAATCATCCACAACGTTCTGGGAAATTCCAAAGTATTTTTCGGCTTCACCTCTCTGCAGTGCCAGCTCATTGGCTGCACATAACAGATGAGCTTCCTGCAGAATCGGATTGGTCAAATCGATGATTGCATTTTCATGAGCCTTGTCAAAGAAGAATTTCGGATTGTTCATGAAATACTGGTCCAGCTGATTTTCAAATGCTATCAGTACGGCAAGTGATTTCTGATTGCTTCTTCCTGCTCTTCCAGCCTGCTGCCAAGTTGAAATCATGGTTCCGGGATACCCCGAAATGATAACAGCATCAAGAGAACCTATATTTATACCCAATTCAAGGGCATTTGTACAGGTAACCCCAAGATATTTGCCTGATTTAAGACCTTCCTCGATTTCCCTCCTTTCTGCCGCCTGATACCCTGCACGGTAGGCAGCGATTCTATGGGCAAGCTGACCCTTAAGCTGAGTCATATCCTTTTTAGCCCACATTGCTATCAGTTCAGTTGTTTTTCTTGAAACGGTAAAGCATAAAGTCTGAATATTTTTAAGTATCATGTACAGGAATATGTTTTCTGTTTCCATATGCACAGAAGGTGCATTTTGGGAGTTGACTTTTTTTCTAACATAATTTTTAAATGGATTGTATAAAATAAAGTCCTTTTCACCGCTTGGAGATGTGTCATTGTCAACAAGCACAAATTCCTCTCCGGTCAGTCTGTTTGCCAACTCAATAGGATTTGCCAGTGTTGCTGATGACAGGATAAACTGAGGATATGACCCGTAGAAATTGGCTATTCTTTTCAATCTTTTAATTAAAAAGGCAACATTTGAACCGAATACTCCCTTATAATAATGCGATTCATCGATTACAATATATCTGAGGTTTTTATAAAACCTTGACCACTGATGGTGCCAGGATAAAATCAGATGCAACTGGTACGGATTGGTCAGAACAATCCTTGATTTTTCACGTATTCCGCGCTTATCCTCCCTTGGAGTGTCGCCGTCATATGTTCTTGGCCTGATTTTAATATCAAGTTCGCTTTCCAAATTCTCCAGAACATGCAGCTGGTCATTGGACAATGCCTTGGCAGGGTAAATATAAAGGGCCGTTGCATCACTGTCCTCTATCATTGTCTCCATTATCGGCAAATTAAATGCAAGTGTTTTGCCCGATGCTGTGGGAGTTGTAATAATTACATTTTCACCGTCCCGAATTGCATCGTATGTTTCTGCCTGATGGCAGTATAATTTTACATCTTTTGATGAAAGATAATCAACGATTTTTTCATTTAAATTTTCAACCTTTTTAAAACTAGGTTTTTTAGCCGGTATTGTTTCAATATGGGCGATATTTTCCCTATATCTCACATCATTTTTAAACATATCAATATTGTTTGAATCAGACATAATATCAGCTAAATTTAAAGTTTGTAATTATAGTTTAGGTTGAAATAATATTTAAAGATTAGTATTTTCTAAAATCAGAAAGTTAAAAGCAAAATTGCTTTTAACTTATGCATATTATGGAAGATTATTAATTCCTCCATACACAATTTTTTGTAACTTCACCTAGATATAGATTGTGATAATCAATAGTTTTCAATTGCTCTCTCTAATACTATATAAATGATTAATTAAAATAAATAAAATTATATTACATTTTGAGGGAAAAAATGATATCGAAAGATAAATTTGAAGAAATTGTGGTGAATGTGCTTGAAAGAGATATTTCTTCAAATGAAGACCAGAAAAAGGCAATATTTTCAAAACCCGATGAGTCATTGTTTCTTGTTGCGGGTCCAGGAAGTGGAAAAACAACAGTTATGGTTTTAAAAATATTGAAATTCATATTTGTCGATGATATAAATCCAAGTGAAATATTTGCAACAACATTTACAAAAAAAGCGGCTGAAGAATTATATTCAAGGATTCTAGGTTGGGGAGATGAAATTAGAAACGAAATTGTTGATAATGTGGACGATTTCGATTTAATCGCAAAAATCATGAGAATTGATTTTAACCAGATAAAGGTAGGTACTGCCGATAAACTGGCTGATGAAATCATGCGGGAAAACAAGGAGCCCGGAACCAACCATCCCATTGTTATTGAAAAATTCGTGTCAAACTCGGCCATGATAAAGGCACTGAGTGAAAATGAAAGGTATAAAGATGAAAGCCTGCAGGATTATCTCAAACTTATGACCGGACGGGAAAAGCTTGATGAGCCTTCAAAGATGAGTGAAATACTGCTTGAAATTAAAGACCGGATTTATCATGACCAGGTCGATATTGATGAGTTATATGAAAATGTTGAAAATAACAGAGGAATGAAGGTCGCCCTTGACTGTATCAGAGAGTATGAAAAAATATTGATTGATAGAAATACAGTTGATTTTGCAATGCTTGAGCACCGATTCCTAAACCAGCTCAAGCAGCATAAGCTTGACATGTTTTTGGACAGTGTAAAAATCGTTTTAATTGACGAATATCAGGACACCAACCTGATTCAGGAAGACATTTACTTTACCATTGCAGAGTCTGCCATCAGAAATGACGGAAACATTACCGTTGTAGGTGACGATGACCAGTCACTTTACAGGTTCAGGGGAGCTACCGTGGATTTATTTACCAATTATAAATCAAGGGCAAAAGACAAACTAGGATTGGATGTTGAGGAAATCAATCTCAAAACCAATTACCGCTCAACTGAAAACATTATCAAGCACTGTAATCAGTTTGTTGAACTTGACCGTGAATATCAGCTTGCAAGAGTTAAAAATAAACCTAAAATTATAGTTCCTGATTTTGATAATGATAAGATGCCCGTTCTTGGAATGTTTAGAAATAATGTTGAGATGCTTTCAAGAGACCTTGCCCGGTTAATTTCAAAACTGGTCAATGAAGGAGAAGTTAATTTAAAAGTTCTGAAAGTCCTTGATGAAGATTACTACCGTCAAATGAACGGGAACATTGATATTGCACAGCTTCAAATTCTTAATGCTCAAAAAGAAAAGGAAGGTAAAAAGATTGATAAAATAACTCTTAAACTTGATGATAAATACGGTTCAGCATCCGACATTGCCGTATTATCATATTCACCTAAAGAAAATCAGTTTGGAGCACCTTCATTTTTATTCTACCTGAGAAAGAATCTTAAAAAACAGAAAAATCCGATTGAAGTATACAATCCCAGAGGAATTGAACTTCAAAAACTGGATATTGTTGCAATATTCTGCGGCCTACTGCTTGAATGCATTGACCCCGAAAGCAAAGTTCAGATTAGTGACAAAACAATTCCGAATTTGGCAAAGGTGATGATGACCCGATGGAGAGTGAAAGCAAGGGAATTCGTTAAATTAAATCCAGAACCTCATGAACCGATTACATTAAGCCAGTTTGTCCTATACTGGCAGAACCGTATTCCTAAAGGCAGTGACAAATGGCCAAAAAAAGCCAGTCTGATGGAACTTGCCTATAAACTGGTAACATGGATTGAAGAGCTGCAGGATGATGTTGAAGGAATTGTCTATCTTGAAGCAATAACAAAATCCATTACCCAAACAGGATTTTTCAGCAAATATTATTCTAATATATCCTTTGTCAATCAAAAAGAAGAAAAAGAATCAATACTTGAAGCAATATGGAACATTTTCATTCCCCTTGCAACAGGAGGTATACAGATTGACGAATCCCACCTTGAAACATTGCCCGACGACAGGATAAACATTCTGTCAATTCACCAGTCAAAAGGACTGGAATTTCCGCTGGTGATTGTTGATGTAGGTTCCAAATTCAAAGACAACAACATTAAAACCCAGGGACAAAGATTTCCGAAAAAACCACCTAAAAACATTACCGTTGAAGACAGCATACGTCAGTACAGTGAACTTGGAGAATCACTGCGAAGTGAAAAGGACAGATCATTTGATGATTTGACACGTCTTTATTTTGTTGCATTTTCAAGAGCTGAAAGCGTATTGATACTGGTCGGTTTGAACTCAGCAATTGAAGGATATAACCGTAAGAACAAACACTTCAACATACCGAATGTCGCTCTGGGATGGAGCAGAGATGAAAAATATGTCGGATTTAATGAGATATACTTAATATAGGAGGATTTGAAACATGAAGTTACCGTCAAGATCAAAATCATACATGATTCCCGAATACAGTCTAACCGGAGATTTACTGTCATTTTTAACATGCAATCTGCAATACAGATATCAGAACAAAGGCACCCTGCCGCCATCAAAACCTGTTCAGAGATGGTTCGGAGAATTTATCCATGGGGTGCTTGAAGAAGCCTACCTTGAATGGGACTTGCACAATAAACAGTTTCCGTGGGACTGGAAAACCGACATCAGACCGATTGAAGACATGATTGATGTGAGACTGCAGGTGGAGGGACTATACCCACATGATGAAGATTTGTTTTACAGCCTATTGAACAGCGATTTAACCATTGATGAGCTGAATGAGCATGACCATAAAAAATTGGCAAGTGCCCGAGCCGAAAAGGCCATAAACATATGGGGACCACATCTCTTTCCATTGATTGACTCAAGTGAACTATTAATAAAAGGAATAAGGCAAATGCCGAATTATGAAGAAAATGTGAGCAGATCCAATTATTACGGAATAAACGGCGTTGTTGACGTGTTAAGTTCCATTAAAATCAACAAAAACATGAATCAAAGTAATCTGGATAATTATAATAATAAAATCATTGAATTTCTAAAAAAAGATTCTAGATTCAGCCGGCAGATTGCCGAATCCGGCGATGGAGACGAATACGAAATAATTATTGATTATAAGGGCATGAAAAGACCTCCAGTAAAAAGCAATAAAATCAATAATCCCTGGGAAAATCACAAACAGCAGATTTTAACATATTCCTGGCTTAGAAGTCAGCAGGAAAATTCAAAACCGATTTTTGCAGGAATAATCTTTTATCTCAATGAACTGGTTCCCTCCAAGGAGGACCTGCTTTTGATTCAGGAAGAAATTTCACATGACCTGACCGATGACGGCATTGATTACAGCCAGTACGCAGATGACGTTGAGCTGATTATGAACTGGAAAGAAGACGACAAAGCACCTAACCTCAGTGAAGAGTTTAAAATAGCCCGGTCAATCAGGATAATCAACATTGATGAAAATGAAATCGGAGATTCTCTTGATAAATTTGACAATGTTGTTTTCAATATTGAAAGTTCACTTATTAAAGAAATAAAGGGATGTAAGATTCAGGATGCTTGGGCAGCGGAATCTGATGAAAGAACCTGCAGTGCATGCGATTTCAAGACCTTCTGTAAAAATAACAGTGTTAAAAGCAAAGATATTAAAATTCCATAACAACAAATATAACTGTAAAGGTGAGGATTTATGACTAATCTAGAAACAAACAAAAAATACTGTGAAATTATCGAAAGTAAAATTAAACTTGATGCAAAACCGGTTGCAATGAAATTAATTAAAACTGAAGATGACCTTCCTGAAGGATATGATTTGATTGATGAAAAAATCAGACACTGTGAAATGGTAAGAAAAGCTTCTTTAGGAAACAAATTCTATTCTACCATCGACGAACAACTGTGTCTGGGTGGAGCCGGAGCCGTTGGACTTAGAGACATGCCTGAAAAATTGGCAAATGGTGAAAAATACTTTTCATTGGGCAGATTCCAGGATTTGGAAACCGCTAAAAAACTTACATCCAAACTTTCAATTGTCAAGGATATCCACTGGGGAATGGTTTACTCACCTCTGGATGAAGCGGACTTTGAGGCTGATGTTATCCAGATTATTACCGAACCTGTCGGAGGAATGAAACTTGCACAAAGCATTGTCTATAAAACAGGTGAGAAAATCACTCCGTCATTTGCAGGCATTCAATCATTGTGCGGTGATGCATTTGCAAACCCTTATCTGGCAGACGGAGTTAATTTCACTTTAGGCTGTGACGGTTCAAGAAAAGCGGCTGACATTAAAGATAATGAAATGACCGTCGGCATCAGTAAAGCTAAAATCGAAGAAGTTATTTCAGGTCTTGAATCAATCTAGGAGTTTTATATAATCATTGTAATGATTTATATTCAACAACTCTTTTTCATTTTTTTCTTTTATTCCATAAAAATCATATCCGTCATCAAATATTTTTCTCAGAATCGGATTTAAGTTATCGTTTTCATTTTCCAGATATTTCATCAAGTTTTTGCGGGGTGCTGCAAATGGCATTCCAAGACCTTCAGCTGTATCCAACAGACCTGTTTTTCTTCTTCTCAAGACAGATATTGTTTTATATGGGTCTGGAGCGTTTTGTAAAACTTCTATTAATTTAGCAAATGTTTCAGCAGATACCGTCGGCTGGTCTGCAGTAATGCACAGTGCAAAATCAGAAGTGATATTTGACAAACCATTGTATAATGATACCGACAAACCTACATCAACAGGATTATTTTCAATGAATTTAACATCATCTTTATAATTATCATAGATAACTTCCTTTATATCAGCACTATAATGTCCAAGTACCACAATACACTCATCTATATTTAAGGATAATGCATTGTCAATAGTTGTCTCTATAACAGTTTTATTGTTGAACGGCAAAATCAGTTTATTTGTTAATTCGATTCCACGTGAAATCTGGTCCCGTCTCATCCGGGAATTCTTTCCGGCGGCGGTGATAACTGTTGAAATAGACATGAAAAAAAGAGTTGATATAATGCCATTAGTTTGGCATATATCTTGTAACTTTACAGTAAATACCCATGCCGGTACCTTCACCTTCAGTCCACATATTGAGCTTTACCGGATAATCATGGTTATTGGTTACAGTAATATCCTGTGCAGGATTATAACCGAACATTACTGCATTTTCATCCCAGCTCATACCAATAGGCAAATCAAATCCTTCTGCAGTAACCGCAGCCCTTAATGCTCTAGCTGACGGACATACGCCGTGTGCTGCACTTCCACCCGGTGCTGAAGCATCATTGGCAGATTCAAAGTAAACATAATCTTTACCGCTTGATGTTGAATTAGGAGGAATGACAGTTCCATTCCATGCTTCAACAAACTGGTTTGCATTAACTTCCCTTATGGAATCTCCATATTCGGGGTGAGAACCTAACTCAGTACCATAAGATTCTCCTTCCTGTTCTGTATAATTACCCGCATACAATAGAATTGGAGATCCTGTCGGATATTCTGAAGCATAGTCTACAACATCCTGACCGAATATTTTAGGAACATCAGATGAGCTAATATTATTTCTTCCATCGGAAAAACCAACCATTCCTTTTTCTAATGTAAATGTAGAACCAACTTCTGCATCATAATTATACCAACTTGCAATTGTAGAAGCATTATAATACTCACTGGTATAATTCAAATTCTTGATTTGATCAACAGGTATGGATTGGATTTTTTTACCGTCTTCATACAAATCAACACCAGATTCTGTTTTTTCCAGCCATTTATAAGGAGCACTGTAAGCCCATACATAATGGTCAGGTTCTTTTACAACTAACTTGTCTCCGGCATAAGTTAAAAACCCGGGTCCGTCAACATCGTGAACGACACCATAAGAATCAATACCCTCACCGGTAACAGTTGAAAAATCAAATGGCACAATACCTGTTGAGAAAGCCATTAAAATACCCTGTAAATCAAAAGCCATAAGCTGATGTGAGATAAATCCTAAATTTGAAACCAAAGGAACTTCAATAGGTTCTGTTGTACCTACAATTGATTGATTTTCAAACATTGATTGACCGATGGGGAGATTATATTCTTTTGTTACTGATTCAGCAGTATATTGGGTGGTAGAACCAAATACCGCTAAAAATGCGCATAACGCAATTAATACTATAAGAATAGTAATTGAAATTTTTCTCCAACCTTTACTCATTTAATACACCTAATAAACTATACAATAATTAAATATAATGAATCTATTATAAAAAGGTTATTGAAAAACTTATAATTTTTCAGAAATTTGTTTAATCCTATCTTGAATTTCAATAATTATCTCTTGACCGTTTCCACCAATGAAAATTGCATCTTCATGAGAATATTCAGCAACCAGCTCAATAATTTGGTCAAGTGTATTGACTGTGATAATGTTGCCCATATAACCTAAGGAATTGAGCCTGTAGATTGCAATGTCCAAAGTGTCGTCAAGACCCGGAAACAGCACAATAACTTCCGGATTGTATTTGGCTGCAACATCCAGTATCTCCAGTCTGTGAGTTTCATTGCGCCTCGGAGTACCTATAAACAATGCATAAAAGTCATTTTCTGTCAATACAGAAGCTAAAGCATCGGAATTATCAGTTTTTCCAATGTAGACTTTAGCATCGTTGATTTTATAAACGTCCATTCTGCCTTCAACTGCCTTGAAATTTGACAGAGATGAGAAAATTACATCCTTAGGCACCTTAAGCTCACGTGCAATTGCAGTGGCAAGGCCTGCATTAAGCAGATTAAATTTACCAACAAGTTTCAATTCATCCTGATAAGCAAAATAAGGAATTGTATGATTAGCAGCCTCTTTAAAATCAGAGTTGAAATCCTGATTGAATGCAGTGAAAATTGTCTTGTTCTTGAAAAATCTGACGAGTGAATTTTTATAATTTGCAACAGTTTTGTGGACATCCATGTGGTCATTGCCCATGTTGGTTAAACCAACCATATCAAAGTCAAAACAGTAATCGGCAAAGTCCAGAGTCATGTCACATACCTCAACAAGCAGAACATCATAATCTCCCTCTTCTGCTTCAAGGATCAAATCATAATAGCCTGAAAATCCTCCACCACCGTTTCCACCGACTAAAACCTTTCTGCCAGCATCTTCGAGAATATTTTTAAGCATGTGAACTGTAGTTGTCTTTCCGTTGGTTCCGGTTATTCCAATAGTAAAAATGCCCTTATGCCTGTCTAGAACATCACTTAACAGCTGTCCCTTTTCCAGGAGCTTTTCGGCAAAAGATCCTCCATACATACTGGGACTGAATGCAATGGCATCACATTCCTCAATGGCATATGAGTTTGTAAAACCCAAATCAACGGTTATATTTTCCCCAACAATGGAAACCGTCTGTTTTTCATCTATCCTATTCATCGCCAGTATAGGCAAATCCAAACCGGACAAATCAACATCAATATTTAAATCAGTGGCATAAACTTCCCAACCATGTTTTAAAAGTGAATTCACTGCTTTTTTACCTTCTACACCCAATCCAATTACTGCTGCTCTCATAAAAAATAATTCCTAAATAATTCTAATATACTCTTAGATTTTAGAATTAATAAATATTTTTATACAATAACATTTAATATTTAAAGCAAGGTGGTTAAATGTTTGAAAATGAAAGAGATGATAAAATTTACAATTTAATAATCACTCAGGGTTTTGATAAGAATAATGAGTACGGTCAATTTACTGAAAAATTATACTCAAAAGTTGATTTCAGATGGAAAGAATCAATATCCGGAGCATATGCCACTGCAGGCGAAGAGTTTTATAATAAAGTTGATAGAATCATTATGCTGGCAGGGCTTTATCAGGACAATAAAGAATTATTTGAAGAACTATTGGATGCCAGTGCTAAATACAACATACCAATCGTACTTGTAAGACCATACGGTCTTGAAGAAGTTCCGGAAATACTGGAAGAACATGCAGCAACCATCGTCGGCTGGAATGCCAATTGCATACTTGATTCCATTAAAGATGCACCGGAAACAATGTAAAAAAAAAATAGATGGTAATAATGTGAATTCTACATTATTACTCTTGAAATACCATTATCCTTTTCAACCTTAATCAGATTATCCGCAGCGTTTTCAAGCTGAGCTTCATGAGTTACAATAATCATTTGAGGCAATTTAGACATTTCTTTTAACAGATTGATTAGTTCATGTCTTCTTGAAGCATCCAAATGAACTGTAGGTTCATCCAGGAGGATGGTATCCAGTTCACCATTGGCCATTGCCTGAGTAATACCTAATCTTAAGGCAAGTGCAATAGCGATTTTTTCACCTCCACTGACCATACTTATTGATGATTCACCTTCAGGACCGTAAACGGTCACATCATAATCCTCATCAATGGTTAAATCAGAGTAGTTGAAATTAAATTCCTTGAAGAAATCCTTGGTATACTTTTGAATTGCAGGTCTTGAAATATTTCTCAAATCCTTTTGAATTCCTCCTCTACTGTAGAGTTCCCTGATATGCTTAAGCAAACTTATATATTCATTTACATTGTCATATTCACTACGGAATTCCTCAGCTTTTTGGATTTTCTCCCTTAAATCCTGAATAACTGCAATGGACTCTTTCAGCCTGCCTTTAATCTCAAACAGTTCTTCATTGAAAGTGTTTTTCCTTCGCTCATAACGCTCATGATTATACAGAATCTGCTCATACTTTTCTTCATCATACAATGATGCATCAATCTTATTTTTAGTAATATCAATCTGATTGATTGAAACACCAATATCCTCTTTAATTGAATCCAATTGAGCCATGTATGCCTTTTTATTTTGAACAAAACCTTTAAGCTGATTAAACTCTTCATTTTTTTGTTTCAAATCCTCGATACGGTTTTTAAGTTCAGAAGCACTTATATCTCCGCTTAAGTGAGGATCCTGGTCTATTGCCAGTTTAATATTGGTGACATGATTATCAATCTCATTTCTGATTTGCTTTAATTTATATTGTGCTTCGGTTTCACTGCCTAAAACATCCAATGCTCCTTTAGACTGAATATATAAATCATGGTCTTCCTTAAATGATTCACGTTCAGTTTTTTTATTGGCAATTACCAATATAAGCTCACCAAGCTTGTTACTGACATATTCCTTAGATTCCAGTTCTTCATCCATCTTATTTAAGCGAATCAATTCATTCTGCAGATGCTCAAATTTCTGCTTGTATTCAACAATATCTTTAGATAAAGTTAAAAGTTTTTTATGCTTTTCCTCAAAGCTCTTTTTGTTTTTAGTAAGTAACCTGACGGATTCCTCATTTTCATCAATCAGTTTATTATTTTCACTGATTTCATTTCTATAATGATCGGACAATTCCTTTTTCTTATAGGAACTGATATCGGATTGACAAACAGGACATTTATTGTCAATACCCTCCAAGTCATTTAAAGGTTTTTCACAAGCCCTGATATTTTGCCGGTATACGACAATCTCTTCATTTTTAGTTACAATATCATTACTCAAATCATTAATTTTAGTTGCAGTTTCATCAATGAAATCATTGGTGGCCTTTTCCAGATGATTAAAATCATCAATTCCCGCCAGAGTATCCTGGTCCAGACCATAATCCTGCAGTCTATCCTTGGCTCTTGAGAAAAAGTTTTCAATGCTGTTTCTTTCTTCTTCAATATTTTTAAGCAATTCCTTTTTATCCTTCTCAAGCTTAGCCATTGTGGCAAGTTCTTTTTCAAAATTGTTCTTCTGATTATTTAACTTATTAATATCTTCATCAGAAGCAAGATAATTATTATAACCTTCTTTTTTACTTGAAACAATCTCTTTCTGCTCGGAAATGGAATTCAATTTATCCTCAATCTCATTTTCCTCTTGTTTTAACTTTTGAATGCTTGTAACGGACTTTTCAAAGTCAAGGTAAACATCCAGTTTGGAAACATATTTCTCCAATCGAGTTATTTCATCTTCAGCTTCACGAATATTGTCCAGACTTTCCTGAACCTTGTGCTTTTCATCTTCAAGTTTGGCCAATGTTTTTTCCTCGTTTTCAAGATTATTGGATTGAGTCTCATAGATTTCCTTTTCTCTTTCCATATTCCTTTTGCTTTCAGAAATATCCTTGATTAAATCATCAACTTCGCCAATCTGCTCTTCGAGTTCATAACCTCTTTGTCTTAAGGTTTCAACTTCATCCTTTTTCTTTTGATAATTTTCCATCAGTTCCTGGGAATTGTACAATTTACCCTGAAGTTCTGAAAGCTTGTTTTCATAATCATTGATAAAAGGAAGCAAGTTTTTCCATGCCTTTTCCAGAGAATCTATGCCCAATAATTTTGCGATTAACTGTTTTTTCTCGGATGGAGTCTTGTCCACCAGCTCGGCAATTTCTCCCTGTCTGATGTAAATGGCATTGAGGAACAAATCTGAATCAATGTCTAAAATCTGCCTGATTTCAGCTGCAACTTCCCTGTCTCCTGTGCAGACATGAACATAACCTCCCTGTGATGATGTTCTTTTAAACAGAGAAGATTTGAGAGATGATTTTTTCTCACGAACTATTTTATAATCTCTGTTATTGGAAGTGAACTCCAGCTCAACTGACATGGACCCTGCATTGTTTCTAACCAGGTCATCAATTTTTTTAGCTGTGTGCTGTTTGAACAATGCAAAACTGATTGCCTCTAAAATTGTTGATTTTCCCGCACCGTTTTCTCCTACAATAACACTGATTCCCCTATCAAACGGGATTACTGTATGCTGATGAGATTTAAAATTGTTTAATTTTAATCTTGTGAAAATCATTCAAGATCCCCCTTAAATGTTATTTGAGTGTCGTTTTTCTCTGAAGAATCATCGTTTTGAATTTCTTCAGTTTTAAATTCAACATCCTTATCATCATTAGAGTAGTGGTCATTATAATACTGACTTATTAATTCATGAGATTCATCCATTTTATCCTTTGAAAGATAATGATACAAATCAATGGCCAATGTGGTAACTTCACTGTTGCCGTATCCTTCAAGCTGTTTTTCAATGAGCTGTTCCGGACCGATTTTATCCTGATTGAGATTAATCAGCTCCATCTGTTCACCGGCCATTACAAATGTAGGTCTTATCATTAAAGACAAATCACCCAACTCCTGCCTGATGATTTCATAAACCTTTCTGGTATCATCTTCAACATTGTTGATTACCAGTTTTAAAATAGGTTTTTTATCAAAATCCTTGATGGTTTCCTTAATACCATCAATACCACTTTCCAGATTATTATAATCAAGTTTTCTTTCAATGAATTCACGGGGAATGTCAATTTTAACTCTTTTGATAACCGGTTTTGAACCTTCCATATCAACAACAACAAAACCCTTGCCGTTCTGTCTGTAATCTTCAAGTTCAGAAGTTTTCCAAATCTCTCCGGAACCAGGATAAACCAGTCTACCATTGCCATAGGCATCATTAATATATTTATGAATATGACCTAAGGCATAATAGTTAAAATTATCCGGAATATCACCGATTTCCAGTTCATGACTTAAGCTGAAATATTTGTCAATTCCCTGATGTAAAACAAGAATTGACTTGTCATGGTGGGTTGCCTTTTCGGATAATTCTGCCAGTTTACTTTTCAGTGCTTTAGCGTGAGATGCCGGATAGTATGGAAGTCCTGCAATGAATATATCTCCGTGCATATAAGTAGGGTTAATGGTACTTATAACTTTCAGTCCTGATTTTTTAAAAATGACCTGAGGAGGAATGCTTCCTTTACGCATTACTGAATCATGATTTCCGGCTATTGCATACATAGGTATTCCTGCACCCTTTAATTTCAACAGACCTTTTTGAAAAGCCAAAAGTGCCATAGGTGATGGTCTTGCAGTTTCAAACAAATCACCACTATGTATTACAAAATCTACATTCTCTTCAATAATTTTATCTATAACCTTTTCAAACACTTCATAAAAGTCCTTTTCCCGTTCAAATAAACCATATTGACGGTAACCCAAATGAGTGTCTGCTAAATGTGCAAATTTCATTATATTACCTTTTTTAGTTTCTTATGTATATAACCAATTTAAACACTTTAACAAGTATTTAATGTGTAAGTGTATATTCCCCATAATATTTAATAGTTTGCCCATAGAACTTTTAAAAAGAAATCAAAATTGATTTGGAAATGAAAAAAAAATATTAAATGGAAATAATTAAAAATGGAGCATATTAATAATCATACCCCATGTCTGTGAGTTCCTCTTCCTGACGTTCGATTTCTTCAGCTTCCCTTTTAACTGAATCCTTGAAATAGGAAACAATATCCATATCATCACCGTGACTTCGACCCTGGAATTTATCGATTTTAACAAGAGTCGGTACCTTTGTCATCAAACCCAGTAAAATGGCTTCCCCAACATTTAGTGAAGGAAGTTGATTAACTAGATCCTGAGAGAGGCTTTCACTGGCTGACTGAACATGTCTCTGGTCTTCAGGTTCAACAAGCCTTAAAATTATCATGTTGTTCATCTGTGAGAGGGCATCATGGTCAACGGTTTTTGGTGACTGGCTTACAAGACATAAACCCAAACCGAATTTACGACCTTCCCTTGCAATTCTTTGAATCCAGTGTTTGGAAGCTGAGTCTCTTTTTTGAGGAGCCAATATATGAGCCTCTTCTAGAATATAATATACAGAGTTTTCAAGCAGTTCCTCCTTATTTGCACTGTGAGCCGCTTCTCTGGACCTTTTAAGTGAATTTCTCAGAATATGACTTACAAGAACACTTGCAACTGACTCATCGACCTGGCTTAAATCAAGGACATTGACATGTGCCCTTTTAATGCCAGTCAGGATATTTCCCGCATTATGATCGAACAGATTGGAATACTTGTCCATTGAATCGTCAATCTTATTCATGACATCAATTATTCTTTTATCTGAACCCTCCTCAAGTGATTCCATCTCCAGAATATCATACATCAACTGTAAAAAGTTATGTTCATGAGCGGTTCCGTCCTCAACCTGTTTTCTAGCTTGTTTAAAAGCCTTTCTAAAGAAACGTTCCTGAAGATAAGCATTTGCAGGAATATTTACAATCTTTTTAATCTCAAGGGAAGTCATGTATATTGGATTAATCTTCGGTTCTATTACGTTAACGTTACCGTTTGGAAATTCAGCCCCTTTATATTCTCCGTGCATGTCAAATACAAATACCGGCACATTATATCCTAGCAACTGATCTATCAGTACAGATACAGTGTTTGATTTACCGGCTCCAGTCATTGCAAGAATTGCAAGGTGTCTTGACAAAATAGGGTTTGCTTCAACATTAACCTCCACATCACTCTGATTTACAAGTGTTCCGAGCCTGATAGGATTATTGACACTGAAAATCTTCTTTAGGATTTCAGCGTCTGCAAGTTGTATTTCGGTTCCCGGAAGGACAGGTGTTCTTGGGAGTTTGAGATTATCATTGACATCACCAAGGATTTTAACCTTGCCCCTTATGTAATTGTCTTCAACACCGATTCTGGATATTTTCTGAATTGCCTTGAAATCATTTATGTCAACGTTCAATGCGTCATTTCCCCTTACGAGGTTTTCGACCATACCCAGTACCTTTTTTCCATCATATTCGATTGTTACATATTGGCCAACCTGTGGCATTTTATTTGAAATGAAAGTTACTTCGCTTAAATTAGTTTCTCCTATGCAAATTCCCACTACCATGACATCACTTCCCTGTTTGTTGTCTCGTAAATCTTAGCTATTTTCATCAGTTCCTTCATGTTCCTGTCGGTTA
>CACZNW010000107.1 GCA_902782595.1 uncultured Methanobrevibacter sp.
TTGAATCATATTTAAAAGAACTCCAAGAGAGCATTTGAAAAGTAATCTCAAACAATGATGAAAACTTTTGGTAATATACTATAATATTAATTGAAACTCCTTCAAGTATAATGTCGTATCCAAGATCTTTTTTAAATTTATCTATGTCTTCTTGAGACATTTTGGGGTATATGGTCATATTAACAGAATTTATTACAAATATGTGCTTTAATGTATAATAATGTTCGTCTAACTAGTTTTCAATTTCAGTTACAATATCTTTCGCAGGATTTTTAATAATAATCAACTCCTCTTGTAGTTAATTAAATATATTCTATGTATCTTATCATATTTAAGTAAAGGAGTTTGTATGAGTTTGTAAAATTGATAAGGCTTTGTAAAATTGCTTTCATTGTAATATAATATTTAAAGGTTTCATTAATTGAAAAAAGGGTGAGGAGTCATAATTTTTAAGATAGTTTGGGTTAAATTAAGTCATTTTTTAAACAGTATAGGCACATATGCAAGAGCGGCGGATACTATTATAGAAAGAAGTGTCGGCCCGAATATTATGGAATCGTAAAATCCTCCAATCTGATAGACAATAAATCCGGCAAACCATGCAAACATGTTCCATTTCCATACACCGCTTCCATCATCATGATTGTCACCAAAATAAAATGAAACCAAAAGCACTGCAGCCATCGGGGCGAAAACCGATGATATGAGGTAGAGAAAGTCAATGTAGTGGTTCATAATTCCTGAAATTGCAATGATTATGCTTAATGCACTGACTATAACTCCTACTGTTTTCGCATTGAGTCTGGTGTAAATGGACTTTGCAGATTCTCCTGCAGAATTTGTTGCAAGAAAGTTTGTGGTTACTGTTGAAAGTACAAGAATTATTACGCCAGGTGTTCCAAGACCCATCAGGAGTATGGCATGTGCAACATTGTCTGTTCCAATGCCTACAACACCTATTCCTATGAAATACATCCACAAACTTGCAATTGTATATGCAGTTGCCGATACCGCCGTAGCTTTAACCGGTTTTTCAGCATCACGGGTGTAGTCTGATATTACAGGCAGCCATGAAATCGGCATGGCGATTGAAATCTCGAAGATGTTCCAGAAACTCAGGGTTTTGGAAATGCCTGAAAGGGCAGTTGTCGGAACCGGAGAGTTTGCTAAAAATAATTTGAAAGACAGCACCACAAGCAGGACTATAAGCACAGTCATGACTCCTGTGGTTAATTTGGATGAGCGTTCAAGTCCGATATAAACCCACAATGCAACCAGCACTGCCAGGATGATGCATGTCATCTGAAATGAAATAGGTAAATTAAGATTAACCAGTGCAAGCGCTCCTTGGGCATTCAACACAGCAACCCATGCTATTAACTGCATAACGTTGAGTGCTGCAAAGAACTTGGATCCGTATCTACCGAATGCGGTTTTTGTTGTTTCCATTGCATTCATCTGAAGCTTAGCACCGATAAGGCCAATGAAAAATAATAGTATTCCCCCAAGTATGTGTCCGAGTATTAATGGAATCCAGAATGAATTTGCCGGTGATGCGGAGGCAATCTGTATGCCCGCTTCAATTTCGGAAACTGATATTGCAACTCCGAACCAGATTATTCCGTTTGTAAAAATTCCTATCTTGTTTTTCATAATGTGGCCTATTGAGAAAATGTGTTATAACTTATGTTATATTGTTTGGTATTAATATAATTTTTGTTGTTCAATTATATCTTGATTTATCTATAAATTCATTCAATTATTTTTTTTTCTATTTGACAATCTCGTTTCATCACTTTTAAAAAAAATCAGATAAATCATCTCTAATGTGTGTGCCGGTGAAATGGCGGTACTATATAAATGATTAGTCATAAAAGTATATTTATGAAAGAGTTGGACAGTACCGAGAAGAAAATCGTAAAGGCCACTTTTGAAATTCTTCAAAAAGAAGGTTTCACCAAGGCAACTACCAAAAAAATAGCTGCCAAAGCTGGAGTCAATGAAGTAACTATTTTTAGAAAGTTTGATAATAAAAAGAATCTTGTTGAAATTACAAAAAGATATTATCTTCAGATTCTCATTGATACTTTGGAGGAAATTTTTGATTTCGATGAAGACGAAGAAATCGATGTATTTCTCAAAATTTCATTCTACGGCATTTTAAATCTTACAGATGGAGATTTCAGTGTGCTTAGAGTTGGTATGGAGGAAGTTAGGGATATTTCCGATAAAAAACTTTTAATTTCTGAAATCACTGATGTTATTTTGGACAAACTGGAGGAATTTTTTGTCCTGCAGGTTGACAAAGGCAGAATCAGGGATGTTGATGCCAGATCATTGTCAGTAATGTGTTTTAGTGTTTTATTCCAGTCAGTAATATTGTGGAAAATCTACAA
>CACZNW010000108.1 GCA_902782595.1 uncultured Methanobrevibacter sp.
TAAACGAAAGAGGTTTTGACATAAAAGAAATAGCAGAAATTGCTAGGGTCAGTTTGGATTTTGTTGAAAAAACATTATCCAAATAACTTTTTTCCTGTAAATTAATTCAAATTCCAAGATATCCCAATTGCACATAATAGCATCAGTAGAAAATGCCTTTCGAACATCTGATTGTCTATAATCAGCACCTCTACCATTTAGATTCTCATCGTATATTCTCTAATCCCCGCCTGATATGTAACCTCACCTTTTTATATACAGTCAGAGAGAAATTAGGATTTAAATAGTATGATAAAATAATAGTATTAATGATGAAAAAATTAGGGTTTATTTTTATTTTAATCGTTTTTTTATTTTTAGCAATCGCTGCGGTATCGGCAAACGACAATAACACAACAGACATTATTGAGCAGAATGATTCAAACGAGCTGAAAATAACTGACACTACCGACATTGAAGAGAATAATAATTTAAGTTCAACTGAAACCCGTGAAATAATTTCCAGTGATGATAAAAACACACCAAAAAAAGCCAACCTTAAAATAACAAAAAACACAGCCACCGTTAAAAAGGGAAGTACATATTACATGTACCTTACCGATATGAACGGCAGAGGAATAGCAAACAAGCAGCTGACAATAGAAGTCAACGGCAAGGACTATTATAAAACTACAGGAGCAGACGGTAAATTCGGAATTAAAATCGAATTGAACCAGAATTCGGCAACACTCCACATCAAATTCAGGGGAGATGATGGGTATAATGAATTCAAACAGACCGTGAAAGTTTTAATTCAGCAGGTCACAGTAACAATCGGAAACGAAAAACTGCTTACAAACGGATATCTCAGAATATACCTAAAGGGACCTGCAGGTCTGATTTCATATAAAACCCTAACCGTTACCGTTGGAGGCAAGGTTTTTGTGAAAAAAACCAATGCAGAGGGATTCATCGTGATAAAGCCCGAAGTAAAAGCCGGCACATATAACGTGGCTGTAAAGTATAACGGGATTGAAGTTTCCAAAAAAATCAAATGCATTAAGGGAGACGTTGTAAATCCCCTTAAAAAAGCCGTTCCAACAGTAAATGGCATTCCTGACATTGACATGATGCCTGCAAACTTTGTTATGTGCGACGGTGACGGAGAATACACGCTTACAAAATCCCAATACAGAGAAGTTCTAAAAAGGGACAGTTACTGTTTATTTTTATATAATAAACTGTCAAAATACACCTTCTTTAAAACAAAAGCATCCCCTAAAGTTTACCATATCCTCAAACGTGAAAAATGGAATGTAATCGAACGGGTACTTAATACAAAACTCGTTAAAAAGAACAAATACAACTACTGGCCAAAAACAGTCACAGCATCACTTAAAGGCAAATCATATACATACCCGGAAGTCCGTGACATTCAAAATACAGGATATACCTGCGGACCAACATCGGCAAGCGTCTGCAGCCAGGCACTTAAAAAATACAGTTCGGAAAAATACTTCCAGACAAAAGGACATGTCACAAGCGGGATAAATGTTGAGGTGTTAAAGAAAGTCCTAAACAGAAATAACTTCAAGGCCAGTTATTTCTACTCAATTACAGGTGCAGTAAAACAGCTTAAAAAGGGAGGGGCTGCACTGATAGCTTTTCTTCCAAATCATTACGTGTCCGTTATAGATGTAAGTAAGGACGGTACAAAAATACTTGTAAGCAACTCATACGGAAGTTATGATGTGGGGTGTAAAAATGTTCCAACAAACTGGGTGAGCATTAAATACTTCAAGTCCAAATTCGCAGGAGTCGGACTTCTCGTCAAGCTGAATTATAAACTGTCAAAAAACGTTAAAAAACAAGTCGGCAATTACTATAACAGCATGAGTACTGACTGGGTTAGGCAAAATGTAAATGAAAGAATCCCTGATATCGGCAAGTAATATTATAAGCAGACAGTTTATTTTTTAACAAGGATGTTTACCCATTTCTCGTCAAGACGGTCTTTTCTTGCATCACAGGTAATCCACGTTTTTATAACTTCAAAATCTGAAAATGCTTCAGAAGCAGTTGTTTCGGTTAAATCATTAAAGTAGCGTCCATTGCGTTCACCTTCAAAATCACCATATTTAAAAGAAGCATATAAAACTCCGTTTTCCTTTAAGGAGTTTTTTAACTTAGTTAAAACAATTCCAAGTTCATTACTCGGAACATGCAGAAGCGATGCCGATGCCCATATTCCATCGAATAGCTGAGTGAAACTGATTTCCTGAAACTGCAAATGAATTACATCCTGACCGGCATATTCGCTTGCCAGTTTACACATTTCCATCGATCCGTCGATTGAAGTTACTTCATATCCCAATGATTTAAACATTAACGTGTCTCTTCCAGAACCGCAGCCCGCATCTAGAATATGGGAGTTTTCAGGAATCTGTGATAGGAATTCCCTATAATGGGGACTCATATCGGCATTAACAGTTCCGTCAAAAAATTCCCTTGCATTTAAATCATAGTAATTCATGTTTTTCCACCCCTTTTTTCAAATCTGTCCTTATAATAGCTTATTGTTTTATATTCAATTATATCTTTGAAATGGTTTTTAAAAGTTTCCAGATGGATGAACTCTTCAAGATCAGGATTTAACGCAACAGGATAGTTTTTTCTATCCGTGAAGAACTGTCCTGCTGATTTTTTAAGAAAATGAATTGGATTTGATTTTGCAAGGGACAGATATTCCTTTTTACCCCATGAAAGATAATTTTTAGTTTTTTTATGCCGAATCATGTCCACACCATTGGATTTGTTAGCGTAAAACTGCCTGAAACTCATGTAAACATCATCATCAGTTATTGCCATTTTAATATTTCCATTATTGTAAAATGCCTCAAATATCGGCATCTTATATGATTTTGTCATGGAGGTTCTTTCAAGAGTATTTAAAAACTCATGACCTAAATTGTTTAAAAACAGCTTTTCCTGAGGTACCAATTCATCATACTGATTTAAAAATTCGATATAATCTCGGAACAGATTGAATTTAGATGCTTTTTTCATGGCGGACAATACACTGCTGTCCATATGAATGAACAATTCAACCCTTGTTGGGCGATGACCGACAAGAGCCTTTACACGATCATATTCAAGTTTTATTCTGTCTTTAACCTTCAATTCATTTTTAGCCTGATATTTGAATAGGTCTATTAAATTAAAATCAAAATCAATATAACAATCTTCAGGATATTCAAAATCCAAAACGGAAGCTGTTAAAAGTGTTTTTGAATCATACTGCTTGCCGCTTAAGAGAAACGGGACCAGATTGGCCTTTTTATAGTTTCCAATGAAATCAAGAACGGTAAGGTATTTCTTATTCTCATCCTTTCTAAGGCCTCTTCCGAGCTGCTGCAGGAATATTGTCGGTGACTGTGTCGGTCTTAAAAACAGTACCGTGTCGATTGATGGAATGTCCAATCCCTCATTGAACATGTCAACAGTAAATAGAATCTTTAAATCACCGTTTTTCAGTCTGCGAATTGCTTCACTTCTTTCAACGGCATATTCGCCCTGCTGGCCACTGTAAACTGATGCTGATGAGATATTATGTTCATTGAAATACTCTGCCATGTATTCGGCGTGATTTCTAGAAGCGCAAAAGCCAATGGCCGAAAGAGGACTGTATTTTAAAAAATAATTGTATACAAGTTCAGCTCTTCTGTTAATCATAAGCTTTTCTTCTAGATCCTTTTCATCGTAAACTCCATTTCGAAGATTAACTGTTGAATAATCAACTGTACCATCATAGATTCCGTAATATCTGAATGGAACCAACCATCCCTTATTAATGGCTTCCTTTAAGCGGACTTCATAGACAGTATTATAATCGCACAGTGCAAAAACATCCCCGTTGTCCATACGTTCAGGCGTTGCAGTTAGGCCCAGAAGAAACTCGGGTTTGAAATAGTCAAGAATCCTTTTGTAATTAGCTGCAACCGCATGATGAAATTCATCAACAACAATATAATCAAAATAATCCCTTTTAAAATAGTCCTCATTAAGATATCTGCTTTTACCGAGGCTTTGAACAAGTGCAAATACAATGTCTGAATCCGTGTCCTTGTGACGGTTGTAGAAAAATCCTATGGATTTGTTAGGGTGAATGTTTTTAAAGGTATCTGCAGCCTGTTTTATAATCTCCTGGCGGTGCGCTATGAACAGTATTTTATCATATTCCCTTGAGTCGAATGCTGCAAGGTAAGTTTTACCAACACCTGTTGCAGCAACAACCAAACCCTTGTCAAAACCCTCTTCACGTGCACCGTCCAGTGAGTACAGAGCTTCAATTTGAGCACCCCGTGGTTCGAATCCGATATTTGTTGATGAAAATTCAATGATTTCACCCACTTTAGGCCTGACCCATCCTTCGGAATACTTTCTTAAAACCTCATCGGTAATCTCAATGGCGTGATTTGTGAAAAGATTATTGAAATTATCATAGAAATGACTGAAATCCACCTCATTCCCGGATCTTGTGAAATGATAATTCCACTCGATGGAATCCGTCAGGGCTCCTCTTGAAAGATTGGATGAACCAACATATATTTCACTGTCATCTTTGCTGTGAAATATATATGCTTTGGGGTGAAAACTCTTGTTTGGAACATTATAAAACCTCAAATCCAATTTATCGCCCAGTTGGCTTTTTAAAAGATAAAGTGCATGAGGCTGAGTAATATTTAAATAATTGCCTGTTAAAATTCTGATTTCAGCATCCGAATCCTTCAAATCATCAATAATTAACCTGACACCAGATTCCATTAAAAAAGAAACAATGACATCAATGCGATTGGCATCGGCAATACTTCGCTTAAGATTACTTAAAAAAATAGAGTTATCTCCAGTGAAAGCATTGATCTTATCCCGATTCATTAATACCACTTGAATTAATAATATGTTTTAAATCTGATATAAATTTATTTGAATGATATTACAAATTAATTAGTAAATAGAGGTGATGAAAATGAAGGCATGGGAACTGATGTATGATGATGAAGATTTAAATGAGGGACATAAACTGGCCGGCAATGTCGAGATTGTTGAAAATGACGGTGTTGAAATTATCGCCAAAATCGAAACATGTACTGTTAAAACATATATTCAATACAACAGTCCGACCTATGCCTCATGCAGCTGCTGTAAAAAAACCTCCTGTAAACATGAACCCGCTTTAATATACTATCTTGAGAACCATCCGGAATTATTTATGGATGAAATGAAACTGGAAGAAATTTTAAACATTGTGAGTGAAGAAAATCTTAAGGAATTTCAATTAAAAGAGCTGAAAACCCATGCTGAACTGAAAAGTAAATTTATGAAGGAATTTGAAACTAGAAGCATTGACAAAAAGCATTATGAAGATAAGCTGTCCAGGATATTGAACAGAGGAAAAGACAAATATTTCGATGACCACGGCATATATGATTTGGATTCCATGGCACCATATTTATATAGCTTTTTAATGGAAGATATTGACAAAATTCTAAGTGCAGGGGAGCATAACTTTGCATGTTGTCTGCTGTGCAGAATTGGAAAGGTACTTAATGATGAAATTGTATCCACTGCAGATTCATGGTATGACCTGGCAGAACTGTTTATGGAAAAAGTTGATATCCTTTCAACCTCTATACACTTGGATGCTAATAGAATGAATAAATTATATTCAAATACGGGGCATATTATTGCAGTTTTATAAGCTTATTTGGTGTGGCCTAAACTCACACATCTATTCACAGTACCGCCGTGTTCTACTCTGATGAGTATAGAGCAGAATGATAGATTTCATATTTATTACATGTTAAAAAAATATGACTGCAATTATTATCTATTGATGTTTCACATCCAAAAGAGGTCTAACATTCAACAGCTCTTAATTATTTTCCAAAAAAAATGAATTTAAAGTTTAAATTCATTAAAAACCACTGTACTGATATAATTTACCCCTTGATACAATCATAAGAACAGATGAATCCTTCTTCATGCCTTTTGTGATTTTAAATGAAGATGTTTTTGAAACATGATACTTTTTATTGGCCGATGTGATAACAACCTTGTGTTTACCTACTTTAAGGGCGTTTGTTGCAAATGCACAATACCCCCTGAGTTTTGTATGTTTAATCTTTGCGGTGGTGAGATAGATTGTCTTATACTTCTTGCCTGTGAATATTTTTATTTTCAGTTTAATTTTATTAACCGGCTTTTTATTCTTTTTTACGAAAATCTCCAGTGTTCCCTTACTTTTTTTAACCTTTACTGACAGTTTGGTTTTAACAACCACCTTTGCTGTGAGTGTGGAGCCTTCAGCAATGTCGTAATCATCCCCCCATGAGGAGGTATAATCAGCGAATGAATCCAATGCGATATTATATATTCCAGGCCCCAGGGGAACACCTGCCCATGTAAATACTCCGATTCCATTTGAATCTGTTTTTACAGTTTTATACCATTCCCAGTTAAAATCATCCTTAACCGGTTTGACAGAGGATTTATATATAAGAACATCGAATTCAGTTTTTACACCTTTACCTGTTTCCGGGTCAGTTACTTTAATATATACTTTCTTATCCTTTGTGGTTTTACCTGTCTGTTTGAAAATATCTGCCTTTACGGTATTTGTTTCATCAAAAGACTGAAGCTCATCAATGAAAGAATCTATAAAATCCTCTTCTTCATCATTTTCAAGAATATCCGGCGTTTCTTCAATACTTTTTTCAGCAGGATGTCCGTCGCTTTCACCTGTAACGTCGGTTTCATTAACATCCTCTGCACTTACAGCGGCAATGGAGAGGAAAATGCAAACAACGATCAGAACAACAAATACATTTCTTTTGAATTTCATTCAAATCCCTTTTCATATGCAACTGGTTAAAGTTTTATCGGAACACATATTTAAATATGGTGATTTTTCTTTAAAGACATACCTTAAAAAACAGTATTTTCCACAGCCGGCCCGAACCGTGCCTTTATGGATAAAAAAAATAAAAAAAAGAATGAATTTAAAGTTTAAATTCATTAAAAACCACTATATTTATGTAATTTTCCATTGGATAGGGTCCAAAGAAGAGACTTACGCTCTTTCATGTCCTTAGCGACTTTAAGTGAAGTTGTTTTTGAAACTGAATATTTCTTATTGGCAGAGGTTACGACAACCTTGTGCTTACCGATTTTAAGGTCGTTTGTTACAAATCCGCAGAACCCATTATATTTGGTGTTTTTAAACTTTGCGGTGATGAGATAGATTGTCTTATACTTCTTGCCTGTGAATACTTTTACTTTCAGTTTGAGTTTATTGATCAGTTTTTTGTTCTTTTTGAGGAAAAACTGCAGTCCCCCTCGGTTTTTTTAACTTTTATTGACAGTTTAATCGGTTTTTTAGCTGTGGCTTTATCTGTACTTACAGTGCCTGTAGTTGCCGCAGTCGAATTTCCGTCATCTGACACTGCCAGAGTCTGCTTTTCACTTGCCTGTTTGACATTGGTGTTTTCATCCACCTCCAAATTTTCCACATCGACATGTTCAAGTACCTGTGCGTCGCTGTCGGCTACAACTGAAGTCTGGTTAACATCGCCTGCACTTACACTGGCGATGCAGAAGATAACCGAAACCGCTAGCATAACAATAAATATGTTTCTTTTTAAATTCTTTTAAAATTATCATATTAAGCAAAACTTAATATCTGTTTAATGTTTTATCCGAAAATCTTAGACATATCTTGCGATTCAAATTTAATATTTAAATAAGATTAAATCCAAAATTAATATAACATTCTCAACAGTCATTACAGCAGAACACATATAATCACAAAACATCTAAGTTGAGACAAAACAGTGGTGATTATTTATGAAAATGAGAAATATTTTAATCGTTTCTTTTGTGATGGTTCTGATTTTAATGATTGGAACTGCGAGCGCAAAAGACACAGGTGATTTAAATGAAACCGATGCCGGCGAAGACACGCTGGAGATGACTCAAATTGATGAGATTGAAGAGTCCGGCTCTTCCAGTGACGGTTTTAACGTGTCAGTCAGTGACGAATACATCAGAGACGATGTCACTGTTAAAATTGAAATGCCCAAAGATGCCACAGGCAACATGACCGTCAGGCTTGACGGCACCTTTATCGACAATGCCTCCAAAAAGGATGCGCAGGACTACGGCGACTACCATTACTATGACTTTTCAAAATTCAGTGAAGGAAAACACGTCATGACCTTCAGCTATGATGACGGCAAATACACTTTTTTCAAACAGGCCACCGTCAATTTAATGATATTCAAGGCACATATTCCCACTTCCATTATGGTCAATGATGAAAGTGACGACATGGGTCCGTCCATACAGTTTTCCGGAGTTTCAGGACTTGAAGGAGACATCACAGTCTACATTGACAACAAAAAGAAATCCACATTCAAGTATTATGAGGACGATATTGAAGGTTATTATCTGGGAAATCTCGCTCTTGGAAACCACGTCATTAAAGTAACATTCACAAACGGCATATACACATATTCAAGAACTGAAAACGTGAACGTGTACGCTGATTTCATTATATATGATTATCTCTATTACGGTAAAAATCAATACATTGAAATCGGACTGCCCGATGACATGGGCAAAGGAAAATTCACAGTCAAGATCGACAACAAAAAATACTCCTACACAAGACACACAGACCATGGAGTCTATTTGAAAATATCCGACCTCAGTCTGGCCATGGGCGTTCACCAAATCTCCATCAGCTATTCCGGCGATAAGATTTATCCGTCCATGCATTACAGCGGCACAGTTGAAGTTATGGGGAAAATAGATGCTCCCGAAACACATCCATACACTCCATCTTCAGAAGAAATATCCCTAAAACTGCCGAAAGATGCCAAAGGCAAACTTCGTGTGGAAATCAGAACTGATAATGGAGAAGATTACGTTGAATACAAAACCGTTGAAATTCCACTTACAAACGGAAGAGCAGTATATTCAATGAAGGATTTGCCGTTATACCAAAGTTTTTATTTCACCTGTTCATACACCGGCAGTGACTATCATGTGGGGGAGGAATCATGTAAGTTTGAGATTGTTGAGGTAAAAATTACCAAAGCCAAAGACATTGAAATGTCCTACAATGACGGAACCGTATTCAGGGTAAAGGTTACCCACCTCAACGGATGCCCTATTGATTACGCCCACGTATCAATACTGATTAATGGAAAACTTGTTAAAAATGTAGTTACCGATGGTAAAGGCTATGCAACATACAAGATTACCCAGACTCCTAAAAAGTACAGGATTACCGCTCAAATCGGCGGCGTTAAGGTAACCAAAAAGCTTACCGTAAAACAGATACTGTCAGTCAAGAAGGTTAAAGTGAAAAAGAATGCTAAAAAACTGGTACTTACCGCAACACTCAAAAAGGTGAAAGGGAAATATCTGAAAGGTAAAAAAATCACTTTTAAATTCAACGGCAAGACCTATAAGACCAAAACCAACAAAAAGGGAGTTGCCAAAGTAACCGTCAGGAAAAATGTTTTAAAAAAACTTAAAGTCGGATCAAAAGTCCTCTATCAGGCAACCTACATTAAGGATACCGTTAAAAAAACCTCAAAAGTTGTGAGATAATTCACAACTTTCTTTAATTTTTTTTATATAAAATATTGTTTAAATATAATAAATAGTTATTAAAATAATTAATAAAAAATTTACTGATAAATTAAATGACCAATTTAATTTAATAAGCATTATTATAAAATAATCAGTTTTTGGAAATTTTTTCTATGGGAAATGAACAATAAAAATGCCTTTACTTATAAATAATAAACATAGGTATCTTAAGTTTCCGGCCATTTCATGACCCATTAAAGCAATCCCCATCCGGAGTTTGGAGTTTAAAGTAAAGATAGATGATTAATTTAATATATTAAAAAAACATATAATTACCCCCATGAAATTTTTAACATTTGATGAAACAAGGGATTTTCCCTATTACAACAACAATCCTCGCATCTCAAAGGGCAGCTGGCTGATTTTAATACTGTCTGTCATCATAGGATACCTGCTCAGTGCCATGACCAGCTTATTTTCTGAACTTCTGGGAGGAATAGTATTTGTCGGCGTGATTTTAATTCCCCTTCTGTATCTGTCAGACTGGGATTATTCGCTGATTTTCAAAAAGCCGACAAAAAGCGAAATTATACTTGCAGTAATGCTGTTTGTCGGATACATTATATATGCCATCATTGTGGATTCTGGTCTGCAGTTAATAGGAGTAGTTTCTGCTGACTCCCAACCGATGCAGGTTACAGTGGAGTCAATAGTGGCGCTTGTTTTTTCAATGATGGGTGAAGAACTGATGAAATTTGTACCCTTAATGTTTCTTATGAGGGTCTTCTACAAGTTCACTCAAAACCGGAACATGTCCCTTGCAGTTGCAGTGATAATCGTCATGATTGTTTTCGGACTTCTTCATTACACCGGAGAAGTCATTACGGTACTTTTAATACAGGCCTCGGTACAATATTTGAAATGTACGGATATATCAAAACAAAGAATCTTCTGGTTCCCTATATCTCACACCTTCTAACCGATCTGCTTGTATTCATAACAATTTTTCTGGGTTTGGGTTAAAAAAAATATGCTGGAGATTATCAATCAATCTCCAATTCTTAATTTGCCAACAGATTCTGATTTTGTTTAGAGAGATACTGATTTATCATCCTAACCTGAAAAAAATTCTAATTTCAATACCCTGATAAACCCGTGGTTTATCCTCCCAATTTTCTTCTAAAATTTAAAACACAAGAATACTTTTAAATCCATAATAACTAATCAGCATAGCATAGTTTACTCAGATTCAAATTTAATCAGATACTTTTAATTACAGTTAAATAGTCATATACATAATAATAAGGTTTAAGCTATAAAAACCTGTTCCTTGAGATTTTTCTAAAAAAAATTGTTAATTTAATGACATGTAAACAAAGATATCCATTTACCACATCACAAAATAGCCCATTAAAATCTCTACCACCCCCTCCCTCCAAACATAATAACTGACAGCACAGTCATCATGGGAATAACTGAAATATGAGATTAGAATTAATTTAAAAATAGTTTTGTTTAATTGACGATTAATATGAAGAATCTCTTACTCATATGAGTGGAGATTCTCTAATCGTTCAATATTTATATTGCAAGATTTTAACCGCAACACACAGATTAAATATTGATTTAACATTATAAATTTAAAAATTTCGAATTTTTATAAATTCAAATTTTGAGTTTTCTTTAAACTCTGCTAAATTGTATATAATAGACAATATATAAATTTTTTGATTGATTTAAATTAATTGCAGGAAGTGTACCTACAAACCATAACGGAAACTCATAATGACCCTGTGAAGTCATTCAAAGAAAAAGTATGTATTATTGATGTTTCCTGCAATTTTGGAAGAAATTATGAAATTAAACTAAATTGGACATCACCTTTATGGTGATCAACCAAATTAACCACAAATTAATGAGGTATAAGGTTGTGAAAGTCCAAAATTTCTTCTGGATAACCATAAAAATCCTCCTTTTAAAATTTATAATGTTGCCAGTAGGATTATCCTCAAACAAGAACATTCGATTCAAAACCACGGCAATATTAGGAATGTTCATAATATCACCTCCTGGACTTAAGAGCCTCCGCCAACATTAATTTATGTTATAAACCTAAAACACACCAATCCGTTGGAATCGATTTTAGGTATACGAACATTAGCAACACTCAACAACGGACTAAAAATAGCCAATTTAGA
>CACZNW010000109.1 GCA_902782595.1 uncultured Methanobrevibacter sp.
TCATAGAAAATATTTTCCCCATCTTTAAATAAACTTTGATTGCAATGCATTCCACTACCATTAATTCCCAAAAATGGTTTTGGCATGAATGTTGCTTTAAATCCTAAGTTATTGACTACTGCTTTCACAGCTTCCTTGAATGTTATAACTGCATCAGCTGTTTTTAAAGCATCTGCATATTTAAAGTCAACTTCGTGCTGTCCTGCTGCCACTTCGTGGTGGCTTACTTCCACATTGAAATCTAATTTTTCCAGACCTAGTACGATTTCTCTTCTGATGTCTGTACCCTGGTCTAGAGGTTCCACATCAAAGTATTCAGCTTCATCTGCAGGGATGTAATTTCCGTCTTCATCTTCTTTTATAATGAAGAATTCAGGTTCCGGACCCATATTGAATTGGTATCCTCTTTTTTCCGCTAACTGTAGGGATTTTTTAAGCACTCTTCTTGGATCTCCGTCATATGGTTTTCCTTCAGTGGTGAAGATATCACAGATGAATCTGCTGGTACCTTTTACTTCAGGTCTCCATGGGATTGTTGAGAATGTATCGATGTCAGGTTTTGCAAGTAAATCACTGTCATTAATTGAAGCGAGTCCTGCTACTGATGATCCGTCAAATAATAATCCGTCATTCACTATGTCTTCGACATCATTGGCTTTTTTAAGCGGCACTGCCATACTTTTCGGTAATCCGTGTATGTCTGAAAATTCTAATTTCAGAAATTTTATATCGTTTACTTCTATTGTTTTTATAATTTGGTCTAATTTGTTATCTTTTGCTGACATTTTTTTCACTTCATTTCTTGACTATATTATTCTTTGCCGAATAATGTGGGGCATGGAAAACCCTTTTTGAAAAATGGGATTTATATCAAATACCTAGTCGGAAGGTTATTGTCGGAAGTAACTTTCCTCCCTATTATTAAATTCATTATTATTGATATATAAATATTTCGCATATGACAAAAAAATGCAAATCAAATCTAAAATCATCTTATAATCGGATTAACTCTTAAATCAGAGTATATTTGTCATACATAGTTATTTAAGAAGAAATAAGTGCTAATGGGAGAAATATATTTAATTCTTATGTCAAAAAACAAACGGTCACATGGCTTGAAGGGTATGTGAAAACATTCTTTTTCAATGAAAAACCTTAAATTAGTCGGAATTTAGCAAAGAATCAATCTCATTGCATTTAAATACTTGATTGGAGGGTATTAATATTATATTGAATTTATTCGCAAAATTTATAACATTGTCATTTTAAATATTATTAATATAATTTAGGATTTTGAGTTGGTAGCGTGAGGAAAACAAAAATTATATGTAGTATCGGTCCATCATGCGATTCTGTTGAGGTTATGAGTGAAATGGTTAATAATGGTATGGACTGTGCACGTTTTAATCTTAGCCATGCCACTGAAGAGGATATCTTGAAAACAATAGATGTTGTCCGTGAAGTTAGAAAAATATGCAATGTACCTGTAGCTATTATGTATGATACCAAGGGACCTGAGTTTAGAACCCTAGAATTCACAGATGGGGGTGTAACTCTCAGCGAAGGAGATACAATTAAAATGAGCAAAACCTGCATTTTGGGTAATGAAATTGAATTTGGAGTTAACCATAGTGAAGCAATTGATTTTATCAAAATAGGGGACAGGGTGCTTATAGATAATGCCCTGCTTGAACTTGAAGTCACTGATAAGAAAAATGATTATGTTGTGTTGAAGGCTTTGGGAAATGGTAAAATCCAAAACCATAAAACAATTAATGTTCCGGGTGTCGATTTAAAATTGGATTTCATAAGTGAAGTCGATAGAAAAGACATTGCCTTTGCAGCACAGCATTCATGTGACTATCTGGCATTATCTTTTGTAAATACGAAGGAGGACGTAATCGCTGCCCGTAAAATAATTAATGAAGCGGGAGGGGATGCATGTATTATTTCAAAAATCGAAAGTCGCATGGGCATTGAAAATATCGATGAGATAATCAGTGTATCTGATGGAATCATGGTTGCCCGTGGGGATCTGGGTGTGGAAGTTCCAATGGAGAAATTGCCTGTTCTTCAAAAAGATATTATTAAAAAATGCCGTGAAAACGGCAAATTTGCTATTGTTGCCACGGAAATGCTGGCATCAATGTATGAAAATCCAAGACCTTCAAGGGCTGAGGTTTCAGATGTGGCAAATGCGGTATTGGACGGAACTGATTGTGTAATGCTTTCCGGTGAAACTACCGTTGGAAAATATCCCGTCAAATCAGTTGAAATAATGAACCGGATATGTAAATATGTTGAATCAACAATTGATTATACAGAACATGCCGAATACAAGGGAACAATAGGTATAAGTGATACGATTGCCAAATCTGTTGTCGAGGCTGTCGAATATTCCGATATCAAATTAATAGTTACAACTACAATGACTGGATTTACTGCCCGTAAAATTAGTAACTGGAGACCAAACTCCATAATATTGGCATGTTGTCCATCCAACCACATTGCAGAAAAAGTTGTTTTAAACTTTGGTGTTAAACCGGCAATAACCAGCATATATGATGATACTGACGAAATGGTTGAAAATGTCATTGCAATTGCTAAAAAAGAATTCAACTTAAATAAAGGAGATTTGATAATAATTACTGGAGGATTTCCGTTAGGGAAGGCAAAAAGAACCAATTATTTAAAAATTGTAGAAATATAATCAGAGGGTTACATGGTAAGCGATATAGAAAAATATGAAATTAAGGATAAAGGTTTAAAACTGGAAAAAAGTGAACCTGAAAAAGCCATAGAATTTTATAAAAGCCTCTTAAACCATAAATGTTTTATCAATGATTTTTGGCCATACAGAAGACTTGTTTTAATGTATAAAAAAACCAGACAGTTTGATGAAAAGACGAATATTATAAAAACATTCTTTAAAAGTGGAATTTACTGCAATAACCATCAGTTCATGTGGTTTAGGAACAAACTGAGGGTATTGGCTGATAAAGATTATATAACTTCCGATGAAATAGAATATTTAACAGGGTATTTCAAAACACATTCCCTTATCAATAAAGACAAGGCTAACACCCCATTGCCCATTGCCGACAGAATCAGAAAGAGAAACGGAAAAATTGTAATTTTAAATGAAAAGGAATACGACAATAGACAAAAACAGTATGAATATGAGGTAAGATGCTCTGAATTAAACCGGCAAAAAAGATATGGGGAATATATCGAATTGCTGAATCATATGATAGATGATTTGGGTTACAGGAGATATTCATATTTTCAAAAGTTATGTGTTGCTTATCGGAGATTCAACGATTTTGATAATGAAGTGAGAATTATAAACAAGTATATGAACGGAGAATCTGCACGAACCAAAATCAGTGATGAATGGTTTGAAAAAAGACTGCACGATGTTGAAAGCATTAAAAATCCAAAATCTGAAAAGAAAGACGTAAAACCCAAACTGAATAACTATCCAAATATTTCAGATTTTAAAGATAAATATGTATATGAAATTTCATTTAACGTGGATGAGTTAAACTTAACAAAACCTCCAATTTTTGAATATGATTTTAATTTAAATGGACTGGAGAACTTGAAAAGAAAAAATATGTTGATACAGTATGGCAAGGTATTAACCAGTACAGGTCAGACTGTCGAAGCGATAAGGCATTACAAATACTTATGCAATAACACATATTTTTCAAATGATTGGTATCCTTACAGACAACTGGCAATTATTTACGCCAAAACAAAGGATTATCATGCTAATTTAGTCAATATTAAAAAATTATTGCGCAGCAACACTTATCTAAACAGATATCAGTTCCTGTGGTTCAGCGAAAAGGTAAGACTAATCATGGAGCAGATTGATGTCAATGAATATGATGTCAGGCAATGGTTTGAATATTACGAATCCCACGGTGCTTTAAATGGGAAAAAATCCAATAAGTTTTTGGCTGACAGATTCATGTGTTTAAATGATGATACGGTTCTTGTTTTAAATGAGGAATATTTTAATCATCTCCAGGAAAGACATGCCCTGGAAGAGACTGGGTGTGTTTATGAGAGGGTGGGTAATTGTGAACTTGCAGTAACTCATTATAACAATATAATTGCCGATGGTGAATTTAATTATTATAACTTTTATCAAAGAATCTGTCTTTGTTTAGAAAAACTTAAAGATTATAACCGTGAATTAAAGGCAATTAAATTATATTATACTTCTCCTCCGATTAATGTTTGTGAGTATAGTGATGAGTGGTTTGAAAAAAGATTAGGGGATGTTAATGCCAAATTAAATACTGATTATACTGTTGATGATTTAAAATCATGAAAAACTGCTTTTTTGATATTTAAATTAGAAAGTGATAGAGTTTAAACTCTATCTGTTGAAATATGTTATTTTTAGGCTCCAGGAATTGTGTATTTATCATTTACTCCATAAAATACTCCATTTCCTCTGCGTTTTTCACTAACATTGGATAATGTATTATTAAAGATTATATTAAGTAATTTATATCCGTCTTTATCGATCAAATCACATAATATGGAGTTATTTTCTCTTAATTCCAAAACTTCTCTTTCAATGTTAAAACAGGCACCGTAAATTATCTGGGATGTATTTTCTTCAATACTTTTTGGAGGATATTTTTCTGTTAACTCCGGGGATTTTAAATATTTCTCGAAATTGGTCCAATCCTTTTGAAGTTCTTTTCCTCTTTTTGTTAATTTACCATTTGCCAGAATGTCCTTGTATTCTTTGGGTGTGTAGTTGTTTTCATTTTCAAGGGCAGTTCTAAATTCTATAAAGTCGTTTTCAAATTTATTGGCTATTGTAGAACTTTTGCCCTGCTTTAACATATCCTTTAAAGTGAATTTTTTATTTTTAGTCATCGTTTTTAAAAGTTTAATGGCCAGGGATTCGGAAGTTTTCAATTCTCCTTTATTGATGATTCTAAGGGTGATATTTTTCATAACATCCAAATCAGTTGGTGTCAGTTCCTTTCCAATAATATGAGATTTTTCCCAATTTATTTCACATTTAATTTGACCCTGATTGATTAAATCCAATATTGTAAGTGACAGACCGTTCACAAGAATATCAAATTTTTTAAACCGCTTCTTGACAAACAATGTTGAAACAAGGGGGTATGTATCGTCGGTCGGGGGAGTTATAATAGTTTCATCAGACATTTTAATCTTTCTGTTTTTTTATTCTTCCTCGTCTTTTAGTGATTCCAAATAGTTTTCACGGATTTCTTCAGCTAATTCGTCATTTCCTTCAATAATTGGTCCAGTGTAATCACAGTCTTTACAGACACACTGGGACCAGTTTTGAGGAATAATCCAGTCAACATTTTTAGAACCGCATCTTGGACAAATTTTATGCATCATAGTAATATTCTCCTTTTCTTATTATTTTTTAAAAATAAAGTATTTAATGTTTTATGTGATTTTGAGTGATTGTTAATGTATTTGGTTTTCAGCCGATTAAATTAAAAAAGTTTTTATACACAAAGTGTTAATAAAATATATTATGGCAAAAGAGGACAGAAGCAGTATAAATCCGTTTACCGGAAAATCGCACTTTGACATGGTTGATGATGACAGGTTCCTTCAGGAGTCATATGAAGAGTACTATTCGATGATTAATCAGGCTAAACTTTTGGATGATACCAATAACGGGAGGGTAGTTAGAAATGTTGCCGTTAATCTGATTCGTGCCGTTGAAGGATATCTGGCAAATATCGGAAGACTGGATTATGTTGAAGATTATTATGACTGGGATTTTCATCTGGTCGCTGATGATACTGTAAATGCATTTTGCATGCCTGGGGGCAAAATTGTCATGTTTTCAGGTATTTTGTCAGTTGCAAATACTGAAGAAAAGGTTGCTTTTATTTTAGGTCATGAAATGGCTCATGCCCTTCTTGACCATTCAAGAACAAGAATCAGTGCTCAAAATGCTCAAAATGCTTTAACTTCTGCTGCATGGATTGGCAGTTTTGCTATGGACCTGGTTGGTCTGGGAGAAATGGGGGCTTTAACAAGGGTGGCTACCAATGCTGTAAGCATAGGTTCACAATTTCTTTTAATGAATCCGTGGGGAAGAGATCAGGAACTTGAAGCCGACAGGTTGGGCATGCTGATAATTCACTGGGCAGGTTATGATATCCACCATATTCCAGCATTCTGGCAGTCAATGGCTAATGTCAGCTCCAATGAACACGATTTTTTCTCCACTCATCCTGCAGATTCCAAAAGAATTGCTGCGATGAATGAGTTGATTTATGAAATTGAAAATGGAAAGGATTTTTACTCTCAACCGGTTTTAAGTGAAACTCCAGTTCCAAAGGATGAGTTCATGGACTCTCATCTGATTGGAAATGTAAAGTATTGTCAGGAATGCGGTGCTCGGGCAGAATTTGATGATAAATTCTGTACAAATTGTGGGGCTAAATTTGAAGTTGAGATGAAATGTAGTGTATGTGGTGCTCCTGTTGGTTCTGATGATTTATTTTGTATGAATTGTGGAAATAAATTGTGATGTGGGATTATGGATGATGATGTGCTTGGATATGTCAATAAGTCAACTTATAGGGTTCGTACTTTAAAGGCTATTGGGCGGAATGTCAGGATTCCCAAAGAAATTGCCAGGGATAGTGGTATTTTACAGAATCATGTTTCCAATGTTTTAAGGCAATTAAAAGACAAGGGTCTTGTTGAATGTCTCAATCCAGATGTTAAAAAGGGACGTCTTTACAGGTTGTCAGAAGAAGGTATGGATATTCTCGATAAACTTGAATAATCAGGATATTTTGGTGTGCTTTTTGTTTTTCGTAAACTATATATACTATTAGTAGTTAATATATTGTGTGTAAGTTATACACAACTTAACAACATATAATTAACGGGAGTGAAAAAACATGAAAAAATCACCTTCAACCGAAAACTTGGATTTGATATTTTTAATGGACCGCAGCGGATCAATGAGTGGATCTGAATCAGATACCATAGGAGGATTCAATTCATTCATTAAAAGAGAAAAAAACAAAAGATTAAACACCCGTGTAACCACAATCCTTTTTGATGACAGATATGAAGTGTTGTACAAAAGAAAACCGATTACTCAGGTAGCTGAATTAACAGACACAGAATACTGGGTAAGGGGATGCACAGCACTTTTGGATGCAATTGGAAAAACAGTCAATACTCTTGATAGAGAAATCGATAACAAAGTGCTGTTTGTTATAATGACTGATGGTATGGAAAATGCGTCCCGTGAATTTTCAAAAGAACAGATTGTCAGTTTAATTAACAATCACAACTGGGAATTCATCTACATTGGGGCAGATATAGACTCATACGCAGAAGCCGGAAACATCGGAATCAGAAAATCCCGTGTGGCAAACTATAAAAAAACAAAAGAGGGTTTTGATGATGTCTACCTGTCAGTAAGTGATGCCGTGGACTGTTTTGTGGATGAGGGAAACTTGGATAGTGGAGACTGGTGTAAAAGACTTGAGAAATATGATTAGTCACTATATTTCATTTTCAATTTTTTAAATGCTCGTTTCCGCCTCATACAACTTTCGCAGACTCCACATGGTTTGCTTTCTCCTTTATAACAGGAATAACTTAAATCAATTGGAGCACCAGTTTCAACACCCAATTCAACTATTTCCTCTTTATTCAAATCAATGCATGGTGCTTCAATTCTTATTTTATCTGGCGAAGCAACACTAATTAATTCATTAAATTCTTCCAAATATTCTTTGGAATTGTCCGGAAATGTCATGCCTTCTTCGCCGTTCCATCCAACAATAATTATCTCGGCTCCAATACTTTCAGCGTAGGAAAGGGCAATTGATGTAAAAACAGTATTTCTTGCTGGAACCCATACGCTACTTGCGGTTTTGATGCTTTTGTCAAAATCATCCAGGTCATCTTCTTTAACTTCCGGAATCTCCTCCTGGGTATTTAAACTTGAACTGCTGATTTTGGAAAGCCATGGGAGGTCAATCACCTCATGTTTCCAGTTCATTTTTTCACAAATATTTTTTGATGCTCTAGCTTCTTGTTTGAATGCTTTTTGCCCGTAATTGAATGTTATTGCATATATTTCATAGTCTTTATCAAAAACGCTTGTTGCAACGGTACAATCCAGACCTCCGGATAAAACTGAAATCGCTTTCTTCATCTTATCAACTCTTTAACGTCTTTTAATGCAAGACCACAGTCCTGTGCAATCCTTTTTAAATCCTCATATTCGGGTCTTCTGGAGATAATTTCACCGTTAACATAACCTGTTTTAAAAGTTACTTCATAATCCTTATCGTTAATGTTAAATGTTTCAACTTCAAATTCTCTTTTTGAAACTCCTCTATGAATATTCGGTGTAATTCTAATGCCCAAACTTCCGGTTTCCTTAAAAATACTATTTAAAATAGTTTCTCGATTTTCCTTTCTAGAAATTACCTTTAAAAGGCTCCCCTGTCTGTTTTTCTTCATGATTATAGGTGTAATTGACACGTCACTTGCACCGGCATCAAGCAGAACATCAAATAGGTATCCTATTTCTTCACCGGTTAAATGATCGATATTTGTTTCGATAACATCAATCTCATCGCTTTCGGTTATATCCGGACTTTCAATTATTCTTAAAATATTCGGATGGTCAAAGTCTTTACTGCCCGCACCGTAACCCGCATTTTCGGGTTTAATCATTGGAATGAATTTTCTTATCTCATCACATAACTCCATATAAATCGCACATCCGGTAGGTGTTGCAAGTTCGCTGTCAACCGGTCCGCCAACCATATTGGCATCTTTCATGATTTCAACAACGGCAGGTACAGGAACAGGTATTGTGCCATGGTCTGTTTTAATCTGTCCGCCTCCAACGGCAATCGGAAGTCCGATAACCTTTTGGGCATCAAAACCTAAACTGTAATATGCATAAACAGAACCTATTACATCAGCCACAGCATCGCTGGCTCCAACTTCATGAAAATGAACTTCAGACAAATCTTTTCCATGAATTTTAGCCTCGGCTTCAGCAATCCTTTTGAATATGTTGACTGAAGTGGTTTTAACGTTGGTTTCCAAATCTAGTTTTTCAATTTTTGAAATGAAATCTTTAAAACTAATTGAATGAGTGTGTTCCAGCATTTCAACATGGCAGAATGTTGATTTTATTCCATGTTTTGAAACCTTGCTGAATTCCACATTAATTTTTCCAAATTCCTCTGCTGATGATTCCATTATTTCCTTTAATTTATTCTCATCAGCTCCCAAATCAACAAATGCTCCAATGAGCATATTTCCAGCTATTCCACTGGCCTGTGGGTCGATTATTATTGTCATAATGATAAGTCCTTTTTTTTTAATATTATAATATAAACTTTAAATTAAATAATTTATATATATTATCAACATGAAAATCAATATCCTCGAAAAGGATTATGGAATCTGTATCAATAATCCGAATCATTTTTTGGCATTCAGCGATTTTACTGTAAGCGACGGAA
>CACZNW010000110.1 GCA_902782595.1 uncultured Methanobrevibacter sp.
ACTATTAATGTAACATCCAAATCTTCAGTTTACGGTATTTACTCCGGTATGAACGGTCAGAATACTTCTGTAGAGTATTATAATAATAATATCACTGGTAATGCTTACAATGTATTTGGTATGTCCATTGGTGATGTTAACAGTACCATATATGGTACACAAATTGATATTTCAGGTAATTACACTACAGGTATTGCTTACAGAGGAAATAATTTAACTTTAGAAAAAAATCACATTGTTTTACAATCCTCACAACAAGGAAATGAGTCTATCTGGGAAGGATTTGGTGTTGAAACAGTAGGTGTTAAAGTTATTAAAGGTTATGCTTTAATTAAAAATAACACTATTGCAGGTAATGGTAAAGGTTTACACCTTGCTTCCAACTCCCAAATTAGGGTGGAAGATAACTTCTTCAATGTCGTTGGAAATGATGATAAAGATGCTTATGCAATTTATGCAACTAATGTTCCTGATTTATTGATTGTTCAAAATCACATTGACTATCAGGGAACAACCAATCTTACAGGTATTAATAATGCAATTTATCTTAACAATGCTTCCCGTGCGGTGATTTCAGAAAATAGATTTGATTTAGATTTAGTTTCCGCATTTATTGATTGGGTTGAAATCCCTGCCGGAAGTTATAACTATGTGCCTTATATTGTTAGTGAAGGTATTGTAATTGTAAATTCCAATAATATTACATTTGGCAGCAATAATGTAACTGTTGATGCTAGTAGTGTTGCAGGAGCATATGACACAATCTATACAATTGATGTTAAAAACTCCAATAATGCAATAATTGCTAATAATAATATTAAATCCACTGGTAAAATGTATGTTTATGGTATTGTTGTCTCCGGTGATGAATTTGAAATCTGTTCAAATAACATCACTTCTTTAGGAGAATATTATGCTAACGGTATTGATATTGAAGGCCCTGCTTCTGGTTTAATTGAAGACAACACTATTGTTGCCATTGCAGGTAACTTATCCTATCCTGTTTATGGTGCAATGTCTAACGGTGCTGTTTCAGCTGAAATTATAGATAATGAAATCAACGGTAGTGCATATCTTGTATATGGTATCCAACTTGCAGGTGATAACGTAACTGTATCAGACAATATAATCAATGTTGCAGGTAATCACACTGTCGGTATCGGTTCCAGAGTTAAGAATATCATTATTGATGACAATGAAATTGTATCAAACGCATCAAATGAAGGTAATTTAACTATATGGGACTCAATGGGCACTAATACTGAAGGTATTTTAATTGCAGCTGGTGATGCAGTAATTACAGACAACGATGTAACCACAACAGGTGACGAAGCAATTAACTCCGGTGACAGTGCAATTATAATTGAAAATAATGACTTGATTGCTAAAAACGCTACTGGCAGTGATGCTATAAAAGGTAGTAATGTAAATGAATTGGAAATATCTACTTCATTAAAAACTATTTTAGTTGGATTTGATTTGACTAAAGTTTATGGTGACGGTTCTCAATACATAGTAAAAGTTTTAGATGAAAACGCTAAACCTATTGTAGGTAAAGTAATCACTGCTACCATAAACAATCAAACATTAACTGCAATAACTGACAGCAACGGTTTTGCTAAATTTGATATTAATCTTGTTAGTGGAAACTACACTGTTAAGGCATCATTTGCAGGAACTGTTGTATATTCTGCAAAAAACACTACTAACACAATCACTGTTACTCCTAAACCGACCGCCTTCACAGCTCCGGACACTTCACTTTTAGTAACTGCTACCAACTCCGGTGCATCTTATAGAATAATCTTAAAAGATGATTCCGGTAATGTTTTAGCAAACAAAAATGTTACTATAGTATTTGATGGTAAAACTTCTGTTGTAGCTACTGACGCTAACGGTACAATTAACTATAATATTGTTGCTGCTAAAGAAGGCAGTTATGCATTATCTTTAAGCTTTACCGGTGATGATAAATATGCTGCATCCGCCGCTACTGCAACTATTAAAGTTAATAAAGAAGCAACAAAATTAACCGCTGCTAAAAAGACTTACAAAGCTAAAGTTAAAACCAAAAAATACACTGCAACTTTAAAAGACAGTAACGGTAAAGTTATTAAAGGTGTTAAACTTACCTTAAAAGTTAAAGGTAAAACCTATAGGGCAACTACCAATGCTAAAGGTAAAGCAGTCTTTAAAATTAAAAACTTAAAGAAAAAAGGCACCTACAAAGCTACAGTTAAATTTGCAGGTAATAATTTATACAAAGCTTCATCCAAAACTGTTAAAATTAAAGTTAAAAAATAGGGATTTTTAATCTCTATTCCTTTTTTTATTTTTTCATATAGATTACTCAATTTAAAATACTTATTTTTAAATCGTCTTTTAATTATATGAAATATGGCCTAAATTATACATATTGTTATTTTCAAAACATATAATATTATCAATCATTACATTAATTATATGCATTGAAAAATTATAACTAAAAATTAAAAATAAGAAAAAGTAAACCGGCCGCAGCCAACTTACTTCATGGCATCTTTCATGCGACCAAAGAGTCCTTTTTCGGAATGTTTAATTTCGTCTCCACTGATTTCAGCGAATTCCTTAAGCAAACTCTTTTGTTTTGAACTTAATTTTTTAGGGACAACTACTTTAACTGTAACGTAGAGGTTTCCTCTGCCTGAATGTCTGACGGATGTCATTCCTTGCCCTCTCAACTTGAACACTGTTTCACTTTGTGTTCCTGAAGGTATTTTGAACTCGACTTCGTTCCCGTCAATTGTAGGTATGCTTATCACGTCACCCAATGCCGCCTGAGGGAAACTGATTTGCTGGTCCATATAGAGGTGTTCACCCTGACGTGTGAATCTTTTGTTTCTCTTAATGTGTACGGTAACAATCAAATCTCCTTCAAGACCTGCACTTTCACCACAGTTACCTTCTCCGGATACTCTTAAATGGTTACCTTCGTCGACTCCTTCGGGTATTTCGAGTTTAATTGTTTTTGATTTTCTTTTGCTTCCTCTTCCACGGCATTCTTCACATGGTTCGGTAATGATTTTTCCGCTTCCGCCACATTCTCTGCAGGGTCTTATATTAACCATCTGACCCAGGAATGTGTTGCTGACTTCTTTAATTTGTCCTGCGCCTCCACAGGTAGGGCATGTTTTAGGTTCCACTCCAGGTTTTGATTTGGACCCATGACATGTGTCACATAATTCACTTCTTGTGATTTTAATTTCTTTTTCACATCCGTTAAATGCCTCTTCAAGTGTAATCGGAACTTCTGTGTAAATGTCTGAACCTCTTTCGGGACCTGCCTGTCGGGTCCTTGAACGGGAGCCTCCGCCAAAACCGAACAGATCAAAGATATTTCCAATGTCAAATCCCTGGAAGATGTCTTCAAAGTTTACATTCTGATAGAAGTCTTCGGCGGTGTATCCGTCCATACCGGCATGACCGAACTGATCATATCTCTGACGTTTTTCATCATCGGACAGGACGGCATAAGCCTCACTTACCTCTTTGAATTTTTCTTCGGCGTCCGGTTCATCACAGACGTCCGGATGGTATTGTCTGGCTAATTTACGATAAGCTTTTTTAATAGTTTTTTCATCTGCAGATTTGTCCACACCGAGAACTTCATAATAATCGCGCTTGTCTGCCAATTTCATTCACCTTAAAAAAATAATGATTTAAAAAAATAAGATAGAAAAAATAATAGTTTTATCTTTACTGTCAGTTTATATTTTTTTCATTGATTCTGATTTTTAGTATTTTTTATAACCTGGCAATTAATAAAACTTTATTATTTAATCTAATCGTCTTTTACTTTATAGTCTGCATCAATTGTGTCATCGTCGCTGTTGTCCTGTGCACCTGCGTTAGGGTCAGCTCCGGCCTGTTGTTGTTGGGCCTGTGCTTCTGCCTGTGCTTGTTGGTAGACTTTAGCACCAATTTCCTGAATTACATTGGATAATTCATCAGACTTTGCTTTTATGGCATCAATGTCATCGCCTGCTATAAGTTCTCTTAATTCAGCTACAAGTCCTTCGACTTTAGTTTTTTCATCTTCAGATACCTGATCTTTGAGTTCATCCAGAGTTTTTTCTGAAGTGTAAATTAATGAGTCTGCATTGTTTCTGATTTCAATTTCTTCCTGTCTTTTTTTATCTGCTTCAGCATTCATTTCTGCTTCTTTGATTTTCTGTTCGATTTCTTCGTCAGATAATTTGGTGGAAGATGTAATTGTTATTGCCTGTTCCTTACCGGTTCCTTTATCTTTTGCAGTTACATTGATAATACCGTTTGCGTCAATATCGAAGGTTACCTCGATTTGAGGGATTCCTCTTGGTGCAGGTGGGATTCCTACAAGTTGGAAACGGCCTAATGAGGTATTGTCTGCAGCCATTTTTCTTTCTCCCTGTAAAACATTGATGTCTACTGAAGGCTGATTGTCAGCGGCTGTGGAGAATACCTGACTTTTTTTGGTAGGAATGGTGGTGTTTCTCTCAATCAAAGTGGTTGATACTCCACCTAATGTTTCAATACCTAATGATAACGGGGTAACATCCAGTAATACGATATCTTTAATTTCACCGGCTAATACTCCTCCCTGAATTGCTGCGCCCATTGATACACATTCCATTGGGTCAATACCACGTTCAACTGGTTTTCCTAGGAATTTTTCAACGAATTTCTGAACGATTGGCATTCTGGTTGGTCCTCCGACTAAAATGATTTTGTCAATTTCTGATTTGCTCATTTTAGCATCATCTAAAGCCTGTTGCATTGGTTTTCCAGATTTTTCAACGATAGGATCAACGAGTTCTTCTAATTTTGCTCTTGTAAGTGAGATAATCAGGTTTTTAGGAGTTCCATCACTTCCCATTGCGATGAACGGCAGGTTTACTTCGGTGGTAGTTGTGGTGGATAATTCGATTTTTGCTTTTTCGGCGGCTTCTCTTAACCTTTGTACTGCCTGGTCATTATCCATCAGGTCAATTCCTTCCTGTGATTTGAATTCATCTGCGAGATATTTGATTAAAACATTGTCCATATCGGTACCACCGAGTTGGGTGTCTCCACTTGTGGACCTTACTTCAAATACTCCTCCACCGAATTCCATGATGGTTACGTCCAGGGTACCTCCTCCTAAATCGTATACCATAATGTTCATGTCTTCTTCTTCGGATTTGTCAAGACCGTATGCGAGGCTTGCTGCGGTTGGTTCGTTTACAAGTCTTACAACGTCCAGTCCTGCAATGGTTCCGGCATCTTTGGTTGCGGTCCTCTGGTTGTCGTCAAAGTATGCAGGCACGGTAATTACAGCTTTTTCAATAGGTTCTCCGAGGAAGGTTTCTGCATCCTTTTTGATTTTTTGAAGGATAAATGCGGAAATTTCCTGTGGAGAGTATTGTTTTCCGTTTACAGTAACTTTGTGGTTGGTACCCATACTTCTTTTGATTGCACTGATGGTGTTTTCAGGGTTTGTTACTGCTTGTCTTCTTGCAGGTTCACCAACTAGCATTTGACCGTCTTCGGTAAATGCAACATAACTTGGGAATGATTTACCGTATTGGCTTGCACCTTCAGCAGATGGGATTGTAGTTGGTTTTCCTCCTACAAGTACGGATGCCGCTGAGTTACTAGTACCTAAATCGATTCCAATAATTTTTTCTTTTTTAGTATCAGACATAATTAATCACCTTTATTTTTTTTAATATATTATTTTATAAACATTATTTTTTACAAACTATAACTTTTGAATATTTAAGAACTTTGTCCTTGTACATGTATCCTTTCATCAACTCTTCTATAATATATCCGTTTTCGACTTCATCGGATTTCTGCACCATCAGGGCTTCATGTTTGTTCAGGTCAAATTTTTCACCTTTTGCAGGTATCTCTGTTACGCCTTCTTTTTCTAAAAGGTCGCTGAATTTATTATATATGAGTTCTGTGCCGTTTCTTAAATCTTCATCGTTTTCAGTTTCTAAAGCTCTACCGAGGTCTTCGTAAACGTCAAGAAATTCCACAATAACATTCTCGTTTGCGAATTTTACAAGTTCTTTATTTCTTTTATCTGTGATTTTTTTGAAATTTTCGAAATCTGCTTGAAGTCTTTGTGAAAGAGAAATGTATTCCTGAGTTTCATTTCTTTCGTTTTCAAGATCTTTTTTGAGGTTTTCTATTTCTTCGTCTTTTGAAGCTAACTCTTCAAGAAGTGCATCATATTTTTCTTGAATATCTTGGCTTTCGACTTCAGTTTCGCTTTTATTTTCATCAGTCATAGTTACACCTTTTTGAGGTTTTTTGAAAAACTAATGTAATAACTCTTAACTGAGAATATTAACTTTTTGGCTTTTAATTTTGGTTTTTGGGAATTTATGGACATATAGGAAAATGGTTCATCTTTTAAGAGCTATTACTTAAAGTTTTTCACCACCAAATATTAAAGTAACCAAAAGTTATCTTTCTCTTACATTATTATAGTAACAAAAAGTTATATAAAGGTTTCGATACATAAGGTAT
>CACZNW010000111.1 GCA_902782595.1 uncultured Methanobrevibacter sp.
AAAGAATTCGACAGTTTCTTTAATCAAAATACAAAAAATGGAGCAATTGTTACAGGAATGAAAAGAACACCCATACCTGAATATCCAATCAAAGCGGTGAGGGAAGCATTCATCAATGCCCTGGCACACAGAGATTACACATTGACCGGAGATTGCATCACATTCTACATTTACGATGACAGAATCGGGATAATAAGTCCAGGTAAACTACCTTATCCTATGACTGTTGCAGATTTGGGAGTGCAGGAAAACCCAAAACACAGAAACAAAAATATCTGCAGAATATTTCAGACAACAGAATACATGGAACACATTGGCACAGGCATAAACCGTATGAGAAATGAAATGAAAAAAAGCAATCTTCCAGAACCTGAATTCGAAGACGGTTTTTACTTCAGAGTAGTTTTAAGAGGACCAAACGGCAAACTGATACTTCCGAAAGATCCAACTGCCGAGGACTTTGAAGAATATGACCTTAACGACAGGCAAATCGATGCACTGCTTAAAATGAAAAACGAAGATGTTCAATTTACATATGCTTCTTATGTCGAACAGTACAATATTTCCAGGTCTACTGCAAAACGAGATTTAAGAATGATGGAAGAAAAGAAACTGATTAGAAAATTAAACATTGATAAAAAGTATTACTTTTTTGTCTGAAATGCAGGGTCCAAAATTTAGCCAAAAAATGGACCCCCTAAAATTATTGAAATAACAATTTAAAATAATGCATTTAGAAGTTTTATCTAACAGAATTATAATGCTTAAAATTAATTAAAATGATGGTCATTTGAAAAGTCTTAAAAATGGACCCCTCCAATTCCTTCGTAAGTATTTTTATTTATCAAATAAAGTTCAGACATTTGATTTTGAGTACCAATATATGTCCAATTAGACTACTGATTAAAATGCAGAAAGAACATTCAGGCCAAAAAAATAAAAAATTAGAAAAAGACATTGATACATCCAAAATAGGTATATAAAATGCAATATGAAACTGTAATTTAACAAAAACCACTTTCAAAGATTAACCGTGAATTATACGGCGAATCCGCAGACATTACCGGAGCCGGAAACCCTCTGCAATAAATCTTAAACCTATATATAATTAAAAAAATATAGAATTAATGGGTTATTTGTATTAATCCGATTAGGAGTAAGTAAAAATGAGATGTGTTGGTACAGTAATACGCGGAATAAGAACACCAATTATTAAAGAAAATGATGATTTGGCCACAATAGTAGTGGATTCATTAATGGCCGCAAAGGAAAGCGAAGGATTTGAATTTAAAGACAAAGATATTGTTGCAATCACAGAAGCGGTTGTAGGTATTTCAGAAGGAAATTATGTGACCGTGGATGACATTGCCAGTGACCTCACCGAAAAGTTCCCTTCAAAAAACATCGGTCTGGTAAATCCTATTTTAAGCAGGAACAGATTTTCCATTGTCCTTAAAGGTATTGCAAGAGGAATGGATAAAATAACACTTTTAACATCCTTCCCTGCAGATGAGGTGGGAAACGGCATTTTGGATGAAAATATTCTTGAAGAAAGCGAATTTAATCTTGCAAGCACCATCAGCGAAGATGAATACAGAAAAACCTTCGGCTCATGGATTCATCCATTCACCGGAATCAATATGGTTGACTTTTACCGTGATTTAATCGAAAGTGAAGACTGTGAGGTCGAATTCGTATTTTCAAATGACGTGAAAACAATTCTCGACTACACCACAGATGTTCTTGCCTGTGACATTCACACAAGATTTAAAACAGCAAAACTGCTTGAAGATTCAGGAGCAAACGTTTACTGTCTTCATCAGGTTCTGGACAAACCTGTCGGTGATTCAGGATTCAATCCGGATTACGGACTTCTCGGGTCAAACAAGGCAACCGAGGAAAAACTGAAACTGTTCCCGAAAACCGGTGATGAAGTGGTTGTTGATGTTCAAAAAAGACTGATGGAGATTACCGGAAAACAGATTGAGGTTATGGTTTACGGTGACGGAGCATTCAAGGATCCGGTAGGACATATCTGGGAGCTTGCAGACCCTGTGGTTTCACCTGCGCACACACCCGGACTTGTGGGATATCCGAATGAAATCAAATTAAAATACGTTTCAGACAACAAATTCGCAGATTTAAAGGGTGACGATTTAAAAGAAGCGATTAAGGATGAAATAAAACAGAAAGATGAAAACCTCACCGGTCAGATGATTACCGAAGGAACAACACCGAGGGTTCTGACTGATTTAATCGGTTCACTGTGTGATTTGACAAGCGGGTCCGGTGATAAGGGAACACCTGTCGTGTTTATTCAGGGATACTTCGATAACCTGGCGGATGACTAGAGATTATCGAAATATTTTACTTTTTTTAAAAAAATAGAAGTTTTTTTAGAAAAACTGTTTTAAAGTTTTTCTAATTTTTAATATATTTTTTCAAATCTTCAGACTTGTCGGTTTTCTCCCATGGAAGACCTTCAATACCGAAATGACCGTATTTTGCAGTCTGTTTGTATTGTGTATTCCTTAAATCAAGAGTTTCGATGATTCCGTCGGGAGTAAGCCTGAAGTTTTCACGTACAATCTCTTCAAAACTGGCATCTCCGATGTCGGCACCGGTTCCGAAGGTATCCACCATCACTGAAGTAGGTTCGGCCACACCGATTGCATAGGACAGTTGAATTTCACATTTTTCGGCAAGTCCGCTTGCAACGATGTTTTTGGCGATGTATCTTGCCATGTAACATGCGCTTCTGTCGACTTTGGTACAGTCTTTTCCTGAAAACGCTCCTCCACCGTGTCTTGCATATCCTCCGTATGTGTCGACGATGATTTTACGTCCGGTCAGGCCCGCATCACCGTGAGGTCCGCCGATTTCGAATTTTCCGGTAGGGTTTATGTGAATCTTGGTGTCTTCAGTTATCAGGCCTTCGGGAATAACCGCACCGAATAGCTTTTCACGAATGTCTGCGTGCAATTGTTCCTGATTGTCTGACATTGTCTCGTCGTGCTGGGTTGAAAGTACAACGGCGTCAAGTGAAATGACGTTTCCGTCGGCGTCATAGTTTACTGATACCTGTGCCTTGCCGTCAGGTCTCAGGTATGGAAGTTCGCCGGTTTCCCTTAGCTCAGTGAGTTTATTTGTGAGTTTGCGTGCAAGGTCGATGGGATAAGGCATCAGGGACTCTGTTTCGCTGGTTGCAAAACCGAACATCATTCCCTGGTCTCCTGCTCCGGTTTCCTCATCTCCCCTGTCAACTCCCTGGTTGATGTCCTGGGACTGGGAGTGGAGTTTGTTTTCAACTTTACAGGAATTGCCGTCGAATTCAAGTTCAGGTTTGTCATAGCCGATTTCTATGATTGTGTCTCTTATGATTTTTTCAATATCTTCCTTGCTTAAATCTGTATTTGAGGTTATTTCACCAAATACCATACAGAAATCGGTTGTTACGCAGGTCTCACATGCAACGTGTGAATATTCATCCCCTGCCATGTAAGCGTCCAGTATTGCATCAGAAATTATATCTGCAACCTTGTCGGGGTGTCCCTGGGTTACTGATTCTGATGTAAAAGTTCTATATATCTCACTCATATTATCACATGTTTTATTATATTGGTATTAATTATATTGTTCATATTTAAAATAATTTTTTACTCAACTCCCACCGGACCTCCACTCACCACATGAATAGTTAAACAAAGGCCTGATTAAATGGTATTCATTATTCATAAATCCCATCACACCGACAGGATTTTTAATTATTCACCGTAAGTTAAATGAACTGCCGGCCATCACAACCGTAATATATATTAAAAAACAAAAAATAAATTATATTAGTACAAGCATTTGACGATGATAAAATGAATGATAAAATTAGTATAATTCTACCGATTTTTAATGTGGGAGACCATTTAAGGGGTGGAATCGACTCCCTGATTAACCAGACTATAGGAAACGAAAATCTTGAGATTGTCATGGTTAACGACTGCTCCACTGACGGGTCAGATAAAATTATAGATGAATACGCCGACGAATACGAGTGCTGCGTTGCGATTCATCATGAAAAAAACAGCGGTGCGGCATACACTCCAAGAAACACCGGTATTGAAGCCTGCAGCGGCGAGTATATAATGTTTCTTGACCCCGATGACAGGTTCACACCTGATGCGGTTGAGACACTATACCGGGCGGCCAAAACCAATGATGCCCAGATGGCGTTCGGACGTTTCAGAAGAATTTTTGAATATGGAGGAAAGGTTCAGAAATCCTACTCACCTTATAAGGACAATCTGGAGAAGGCCTATCCCGACGAGACCTTTGAGACTGAAAACTTCATCAAGGTTCCTGATTTTCTCTGGGACAACTTCATAGAAAAGGCACTGTACGGAAAAACCCTGGAAGTAACTTATCCGAGAGACAAACCACTGGATACCATCAGAGTGGACAGTATCGAGGATGAACCGGACATGCTTAAGATGCATCCTTCAGTGTGGAGTAAAATCTATAGAAGGAACCTGATTATGGACAACAATCTCAGGTTCCAGCCTTTCGTTTCAGGAGACGACCTTGCGTTTGCACTTGAGGCATTCCTCAACGCAAAGGGAATCGTGTTTTTAAACGATTTCATGTGTTATGACTATTATATAAGAGATCTTCCTTCAGACAAGTCAATAACAAACAACGTTAATGTCCGTCTGCTGGATGAGCTTATGGAGTCCTACATTTACTGCAGAAAATGCACTGAAGGCTTTTCAAAGAACGTTCAGAATGTAAGCGTCAATCCTCATCTCCTGCACTGGACATACACATGGAAAAACTCCCCGTTTACCCGTGAGGAAAACAAGCTGCTTTTAAGCAAGGTCAACAAGCTTAAAAAGATTCATCACACCGACCTGAAAACCAGGTGGCTTTTATCATCAATGACCACCGCCCTTGAGACAAAGATAACCATTGCACGCGAATGAAAAGGAGAATTTTATTATGGAATATGATTATTTGATTGTTGGTTCAGGACTTTTCGGCTCAATTATAGCCCATGAAATGACAAAAAAAGGAAAAAAATGTTTGGTAATCGAGAAACGCTCACATATCGGAGGTAACGTCTACACGGAAAACACAGAAAACATCAACGTTCACAGATACGGAGCACATATCTTTCATACCAACAGCCGTGAAGTCTGGGAGTATATAAATCAGTTCGCAGACTTCAACAGGTACACAAACTCCCCGGTTGCAAACTACAAAGGGGAACTCTACAACCTGCCCTTCAACATGAACACATTCTATCAGATGTGGAAGGTAAAAACCCCTGAGGAGGCAAGGGCAAAAATCGAAGAACAGAAAAGGGAGTTTCACATTGAAAACCCTCAGAATCTTGAAGAACAGGCAATATCCCTTATCGGAAAGGACATCTATGAAAAGCTGATTAAGGGATACACCGAAAAGCAGTGGGGAAGAGAATGCAGGGATCTGCCGGCTTTTATCATCAAAAGGCTTCCGGTAAGGTATACCTTTGACAATAACTACTTCAACGATCTCTATCAGGGCATTCCGATTGGAGGCTATACCCGAATCATTGAAAAGATGCTTGAAGGCATTGAAGTAAAGCTTGACACCGACTTTTTCGATGACAGGGACAGATGGCTCAATATTGCAGATAAAATAGTTTTCACCGGAATGATAGACCAGTACTTCGACTACCGCTACGGCGAGCTTGAATACAGGGGCCTTGAGTTTGAGTTTGAAACCCTTGATATGGAAAACTATCAGGGAAATGCCGTAATCAACTATACCGATGCCGAAACTCCGTTCACACGCATTATCGAGCACAAGCACTTCGAGGGGGCGGACTGCCCGAAAACAGTGATTACCCGTGAATATCCGAAAACCTGGGTTAAGGGTGAGGAAGCCTATTATCCGATGAACGATGATAAAAACTCACAGCTGTTTGAAAAATACCGGGAACTTGCCGAAAAAGAGGATAATGTCATATTCGGCGGAAGACTCGGAATGTATCAGTACTTTGACATGTGGCAGGTCATTGATGAAGCCCTGAAACTTGTCAGGGATTTGGATTAGGATTCTTTTAATTTAAAAGAATCCCCTATTTAACATTTTTATCAAATTAGTGAAAGAATACTCCGACCTTAGGTCAGAGTGGATTTGACTGAAATTTCAGCGCCCAATTACACTATATTATTTTTTTAACACCTCCAATATTAAAAACACCATCCCCCCATTTAATATCATCAATCCTTTCCTGTTTTATATAATGACCCGTGCAAATTGCAATTTTTAAATTTTTTAAGAAGGATTAAAAATTGATTTAACCATCAAAAATTGGATTAATAAATCAAAATTGCTTTTAATTTAAGTATATACTTAAATAAATATTGCAGTGAGTTTAAAATTTAATTTCAAAAAATTTAAATAAGTTTATATAGTAAAAAAAACAAACTATTAGTGAATTAACTAAACTAAGGCGATACCATGAAATATAATGAAAATAACTTAAATGAAATAATTTTTCATATTAAATTTCCTCCATTACCTAAATTACATTCAGATAATCAGGAAGGCATTTTGGAATTTCATGAACATTTAAAAAATGAATTTCCAAATCTGAATATTGAAAAAAATAAAAAATTTAAATATAATGCAGACAGCAGCGGAAAATTAGATGATGATAACATCCATGAGGACCCCATACGATGGATTCTATCAGATGACCAGAAGGAAATCCGAATTTCAGACAGAGAATTAGTTTTAACATATGATGGCGAAATATATATCGGGTTAAATGATTTTCTAAAAGATGTAGATTTAATCCTCGGAGAGTTAGATAAATACGATTTAAAAATTGTTAACTGTATTGGTCTTAGATATATCAACCAAATCGAAATTTCCAATGAAAAGTTAATAGATGAATATTTCAACCCTAACCTTCATTTAAAAAAAGACGAATTCAGTAAGGAGGAATTTGTTGAATCACTAACTAAGACAGACCTTATTGTTGATGATTATTATTTAATATTGAAATATGGTCGTTTCAATCCGGATTATCCTAATAGAACATCAAAAAAGGATGTGATACTGGACTATGATTGCATACTCGATTATGATGAAGAAATAGAATATATCATAGCAAACCTAATTAAAATGCACAAAATTATCATAAAAAGATTTGAATCCGACATTAAGGATAAATTAAGGAAAAAAATGGAGTGAAACAAATGGCAAAAAAGAAAAATAATAAAATAAGACTTCTAAGAGATTTAGATATAGACAGAACCCCCTATAGGATGGGAGGTCCCAGAATTATAAAAAAAATTAAAATCGACTGGTGAAATTATGAAATCAAAAATTGACTCAATTTATAGATTAAATGATTCAAAAAGAGCATTGCAAGGAGATATTTTAAAAAATATTGATATTCCAGCATATAATAAAATTTGGAGCTTAATAAACTGAAATTTGGAGTCATACTGTCTCAAGATTGCGATTTAAATCAGGATTATAACTCCAGAGAATTTTTAAAAACAGTAAAGAAAGATGAAACTACATTGAATGATAAAATGATTCCATCAATTCTAATATGTCCTGCATATCCCGCAGAACAATTAAGATTAGGTACTCATTTAGCCTCAATTAATATGCCAATGACTAAAATAAGCAGTGCTAAAAAAACACCCTGGAGAAAAATTATTCAAAATGAAACACCACGCTATCATTTTTTAGGCGAATCTGAAGAATTTGAAATACCAGAATTAGTTTTAGATTTCAAAAGATATTACTCTTTATCAAGAGAATATTTATATAAAATCTACTCAAAATGTTATTTAGTTTCATTAAGTGAATTATATCGTGAAGATTTAACAAATAGATTTCATCATTATCATTCACGAATCGGACTTCCCTAATGACATTAAAACAAAACTTCTACTTCTTCTCGGAAGTTAAGTCTTCGCCATAAAAACGATAAAAATCGGCACAGAAATCACAAATAGGAAATTTCCCGTTTCTGTAATAACCGAGTTCCGCTTTGTTCATGTCGAACTGTTTGCCGCAGATAAAACATGTTTCTATTTTTTCATCTACCATACGAATGACCTTAAAAAAAGAAAATAGTAAGGTTAAATGGATATTTAACCTATATTATATTTTTGCAGGAGTAAGATTTCTTCAGTGGAAACTTTTCCACCCTGTTTGAATTTTTCGAAGATTTCCTGAGCTCTCTGTTTTTCTTCACGGTTTTTGTTGGCACCGGAAGATCCTTTGTTATCGGATTTTCTGCGTTTAGGTTTGTTGGAACCTAATCTTTTGTTGATAACATGGATGTCACTTAAGATAGCTTTAAATTCTTCGTGTTTTGCAGATGCATTTCTGCGTGCTTCAATGAAGTTTTTGTGTGCTTCATCAGCTGCAGTTCTGATGTCATCGGTTTTTCTGAAGTATTTAAGCATTTCTTCATGTGCTGCCTGAGCTTTTTCTGAAAGTTCAATAACTCTCTGGTGTGCTTCTTCAGATTGTTTTTTGAGCTCTTCAGCTTCTGCTTTAACGGATTCATCTTCATGAATTTCCATTAACTGTTTTCTTAAGTCGTTAGCATTTTTAACAAGCTGATTTTCTTTTTTAATGTCAAGAACACGAGTTTCGATAATTTTATCGATTTTTTTAATCTCGTTTTCTATTTTCACCTTGTTGCGTTTGCCTGAATTCCATTCGAGGTTTTTAATTTTGTTGTTAGCTTCGTTACGTTCTTTTTTAGCAGCTTCAACTTCTTTGTTGATTTCGTTACGTTCGTTCCTGTATTCAATAGCTTTGTTTAAGTTTTCTTTTAAGGATGCGTTTAATTCATCTCTTATTTTACGTTGTTCTCTAGCTATTTTATTGTATTCTTCCCTTTCTTCAGCAACTTTAGCAATTTCAGCTTCTTTTTCATCTTTTTGTTTTCTTACACCTTCAATGGTGTCGGCAAGAACGAATTCAACTTTTTCTTCTTCAGCTTCTTCCTCGGATTCTTCTTCAGCTTCAACATCTTCAGATTCCTCTTCAGCTTCTTCACTGGCTTCTTCAGCTTCAGCTTCTTCTTCGGATTCAGCTTCTTCAGCAACGTTTTCTTCAGCTTCCTGAGCTTCTACTTCTTCTTCTACAGTTTCTTCTTCAGCATCATCAGTGGTTAATTGATCAAGAATTTCACATAAGACTTTGCACAAGTCTTTTTCATCTACAACAATATCAGCAATTTCCTTTACGGAATCTTTGGCATTGAATGCAATTCCGCATCCTGCTGATTCAATCATGGAAATGTCGTTTGCGCCATCTCCAACAGCAACTACTTCATCCAAAGTAATTCCTGCCTCTTCGACGTGGTCTTTTAATACGTCAAGTTTGGAACCTGATACTAAAGGACCAGTCACTTCACCAGTTAATTTACCGTCTTCGACTGAGAAACTATTGGTATAAACTTCGTCAACGCCAAGTTTGCCCTTAACCTTATCAGCCACTACATCAAAACTGCCACTAATGATAACAACATCTAAATCTTTTTCTTTCAAAGCATTGATGGTTTCTTCAGCTCCAGCCATTAAC
>CACZNW010000112.1 GCA_902782595.1 uncultured Methanobrevibacter sp.
TATATGAAAGGAGATGTATATTACGGAAAAGGAATTAGAGAGTTGGAAGGAGAATATCCTGATTTATATGATGTAGTGTCTGATTTAAACAGTACTGTCTGGGACGGCAAAGTCCTTGATTATAAAACTCAAAAATTAATAGCTATTGGAATTGCAGCATCACGTGCCGATGCAAGAGCTACTAAAAAACAGATTAGAAGTGCCATTGAAGTACTGGGCATTACAAAAGATGAAATTGTGGATGTTTTAAGAGTTGTATTATTAACTTCAGGAATGCCTGCATTTTCCAAATCACTTCAAATTTTAAATAGTGTTGTTGAAGCTATTGAAGAAGAAAGAGAAGACAAGGCTTAATCTTAAATTGGAATTAAAGAGTCATTGATTAATGGCTCTTGTTATTTTTTTTATAAAAATTAATTTTTTGTGGATGCATCTGCACCTGCAAAGTTATCTGACGGTTATTTTTTTAGTTATTGTTATTTTATATGTATTTTCATTTTTCGGCTAATTTTTGAATGTTTTCTTGCATTTAACGTTTGGAGGGGTTTACAAAAAACGAATGTTATCAGCCGATTATCTGATAAATCATTTCACATGTGAAAAATATAATGAACACCACCATTCCATAATTCAAATACACGGTTTTAAACGGATTTTTCAAACTGATTTGAGTTTTTAAACCATTGAATTTTGCCTTTTTAATTTGTGTAAGTCCGTACACTCCGATTATTAAAAAACTGAACAGGACAATGGCATATGTCATTATAATTATTCCATCAACCGGATTTAAATTCATCTGGAAATTCATAATGGAATCTGCAAGAATCAGACTCACAACCGATCCCATAAAATTAACGATTGCATGAAGGATAATGGTGTATGTTATTTTTCCGGTTTTAATATAGACATATGCGAAAAATCCTCCCATTAAAAATGTATAAAAGAACTGATTGATGTTTCCATGGAAAAATGCAAATATTATGGCTGATAGGATAATGGATACTTTTGCACCATATCTGATTGTTTTGTCAATAAGGAATTTCCTGAAAAGTATTTCTTCACATATCGGAGCGACTATGCTGATTATTGCCAGGTTAAGCCATATGTCTGTATTGTTGATTAACTGCTGAACGGGATTTGCAATGTCGGTCTGCATCACGCCGCTTAAAATCATTGTAATGATTAATCCGAGAATATTTCCAATCCACATCAGGGTCAGGGTTATTCCGATGTAGAGTATGAATGTTTTAACGTTGATGCGGTTTTTTTCGATTTTAACGTCATCCAATTTTTTCATCAGCCAGTAAAAGACTGGAAAAGGAAGTATGTAACTGCATAATGAAGATAACGCTGCAAGAATATTCATGTCACTTAAATACTGGGGATTTATTAAAGATATGATGTTGGCAATAATTATTTGAAATATTATTGCGGTTATTCCCATTATAAGATAATTTGCTCCTATTTTGGAGAAGAATTTTTTATGTGCGTTCAATTTTTCACCTATATTCATTATTACGATTTCAATGTATATATTTCATATGTTTTCTAAAGTTTTTATATAATTAAAACATAATTAATTATGTATAAAAAAAGTTTTAGTTAAGTGATTTAATGTTTGATAATTATAAAAATAAGTTCATACCCTTGATTTTGCCAATCTGTATTATTATTTTTTGGTATTTAATCACTGAAGGACTGGGAATTGTCGACCCATACAAATTGCCTGGTCCAATCACCGTATGTCAGACAGCTTGGATATTAATATTAAATGGAAAACTTCTCACAAACACTGTAGATACATTAGTAAAAGTATTTGCAGGGTTAATTGCAGCAGCAGTTGTTGCAATTCCCCTTGGAATTTTACTGGGATGGTATAAAACCCTGGAGGATTTTGCATCCCTTGTCATAAGTGTTTTAAGGCCAATCCCTCCTGTTGCATGGATTCCGTTTTCAATATTATGGTTTGGAATAGGTATGTTTCCGGCAGTATTTATTATTTTCATGGGATGCGTATTCCCGATACTGATTTACACCCTTGACGGAGTAAAAAGAACGGATAAAGTTTTAATAGAATCCGCACAGACACTGGGAGCAAGAGACCGGGATGTTTTAAAAAGAATAATGATTCCTTCAGCGGTCCCTTATGTTGTGTCCGGTTTAAGAGTTGGAATGGGAATTGCTTTAATGTGTACGATTTCCGCTGAAATGGTAGGTTCCGGTAGCGGTTTAGGTTATATGATTTTAACAGCAACCAGTCTGTTTGACCCAGGTACAACAGTTGTCGGTATGCTGGTTATTGGACTGATAGGTATTGTATTTGATCTTATATTTGTCAAAGTTCAAAAGAGGATATTCTGGTAGGTGTTAGACATGTCTATTGAAGTAA
>CACZNW010000113.1 GCA_902782595.1 uncultured Methanobrevibacter sp.
CTACCATGACATCACTTCCCTGTTTGTTGTCTCGTAAATCTTAGCTATTTTCATCAGTTCCTTCATGTTCCTGTCGGTTATCACCACATCGTTATGTGCCTTGTTCAAAAGGTAGGGATAGCCCTGAACTGACAGTACATTAATTTTTTTAATAATCTCAAATACTTCTTCTTCTGTAGCCCTGTATGGCAATTCAACTTTTAAAACATTTTTATTGTCCTGCAGACGTACATAAAATACTGTGAATGTTAATTTCTTGAAAAAATCATTATAAAAAGGAAAAGGTGCCTTTTCATAAGCATTACGGTATTTTATCAGAGTAATACCCTGCTTTTTTGTGAATTTATCTAAAAATGCAATATCAGGAATATTCCATCTGAACAGTTCATTGTCGGATGATGTTTTGGAAATTGAAATGATCTTCTTTCTGAACTGTAAAATTTCCCTTAAAAGAATAATTTTTTCAATTGAAGCCAAATGGAGATTGGTTTCATTTAAGATATTTGAATCATCCGATTTTGGAAGATCCATCAGTTTTAAATCATCTCTGATATCCGGAAAGAGCAACCCGTAATGTCTTACCCGGAGTCTTGATTGAAATTCACTTAAAAGAGAATCATCCAGATTATCCTTAATTTTTAAGGGTAGTTTAGCACCTCTTGGAAAAGCGTTCTGCAAATCTCCAAGAATAGATCCGTCAATCATATAATAATCAACATCATAATCTCTAAGAGCTCTTAAACTACATTTCAGCTCATAAATTGCCATGTAATTACTTAAAAGCTCATCGAGAAAGGACACGTGAGGTATGTCGAATATATCCGAATCATCAATCTTTTTAATTTCACCATCATATATTATGGATTCCGCCCCGACAGCACAGAAGTTTGTAGTGAGGAATTTCTTCTTGTTGAAACTCCCGTCTCCGGCTGCAATTGAAAAACTGGCCTTACTTTCACCGATTTGCCGGTCAAACCATTTATTTTTAAGCTGGGATTCAATATCTGTTGTAGGTTCAATATCAAATATGAATCCTCTTTTAGCGATGGCTTTTTCATATAATGAATTTAACATATTAATCACTGATTATATTATTTATATTTTGGTATATATAAACCAAATCAGAGAGCGTGTGAAAACTGAATCTCAGTGAATATTATTTCATGAAAAAAAAGGATTTAAAGAGCAGGTTGGTAAACTACTCTTTTGAAGCTTTAAGGATGGCTCCGGTAATTTCTTGAATTTTGGACTGAACATCATCAACTTCTTCTACAACAGTGCCTGTTACGATAATGTCTCCACCGGCTTTTGCGGCTATGTAAGCTGCTTTGCCGTCACGGATTCCTCCGCCAACTACTAAAATATTTTTAGGAGCTGCTTTTTTGGAATAAGCTACCATTTCAGCAGGAACCGGTTCTTCAGCACCTGAACCCGCTTCAAGATAGAAGAATTTGATTCCGAACAGTTCAGCAGACATTGCATAAACCGCAGGTATTTTAGGTTTATTTCTAGGCACCAGATTAGCATCTCCAACCCATCCGACAGTACCTCCTGGAGATACCACCATATAATGCATAGGTAAAATTTCCATTCCGGAAGCCTTAACAGCAGGTGCGGCTATTGCCTGAGCACCGTTAATCCAGTGTGGATTTCTTGAGTTAACATAACTCATGTAAAAGATTGCATCAGCATATGCACTTACACTACTTGTATTTCCAGGGAAAATAATAATTGGAACCGCAATGTTTTCAGACAATATTTTACATGTATTGTCAACATCATCACCGTTAACGGTAGATCCACCAATCATAATTCCGTCACTTCCACCTTCAATAGCGGCAGTAGCAATTTCAAGAGCCTCTTCAGGTGTCTGTTCGTCAGGGTCAATTAAAGTAAAATGAAGTTTTCTTGTTTTTAAAATATCTCTAATATAATTTTCAACATCTTTCATAAGAATAACCTTAAAAATAGTTTTGTATAAAATAATATTTAATGTTTTAGAAAAAAAATAGTTAAAAGTAAAGAGAATATGTTTATCCTCTTTGCTCTTTTGCTTTGAATCTTAAACCTTTGTAACCGCATTTTCTGCAGGTTGAAGCACCGGCAGGGTTACGAGCATTACATTTTAAGCAGATTTTAACATTGAACATTCTGTTTTCCGCTTCTTCAAATCTTGCCATTAATAACTCCTCCTTATCGTGAAAATCCAATAAAATTAAATTGTTATGCAATACATAACTATTAATTAATTATTTTGATTTAATAGTATTTAAAGGTTTAGTTAAAATGAGTTAAAATAAGAAATTTTGATTAAAAAAAATAATAATAAAAAGATTGTAAGTAAATTACAATCTTATTTTGTTTATACAAAGTCACTTGCCTTATCACCCAGACTGTCACCAGTTGATGGGCTGCTCGATGAAGAAGGGCTGTTTACAAAATCACTGGCTCTGTCCCCAAAACTGTAGTCACTTGAAGAATAGGTAGTCTCTGAAGATGCAGCGGCTGTGGAAGAAGCCTTTTCAACAGCATTTTGAGTCTGTTCAATAGCATCCACAACTTTACCTGAACTATCTGAAGTGGTATTGTCAATCTTGAACTTGTCACTTGGATTATGATATTTTATGCTTGCCCAACAACTGAGCACCACATTCTTATCATGGGACTGGATTAACAAAGTATCATTATATTGTGTATTTTTAACAAATATTGAGTAAGTGCCATTTTTCTCATAAACTACAACGTTGTCCTCTTTAATCTTTTTAGATCCGGTTACAACTGAATTTTTAAGATTTTTCATTTCTTTTGAACTTGATGATGCTGAAAGATTGGATGAACTTGTAATATTTAAATCATCCTTAGCATCCTTATAGTAAAAGATTCCATCATCATCAGCTTTGGAAGTGGAATTTGGATCATCCGGCACTTTCATATAAGCTGATTTGCTTAAAACTATTGTAACATCATTGGTTGTTGTTTCAACCTGATTGTTAAGCAAGAAAATACCGCAAATCGCTGCAATCACTGCAATTATAGCAATTATTATTATAATTTTTTTAGTATCCATAAATAATCTCCCCTATTACAATTGAGATTCACTTTGAGCCAGTATGACATTGTTCTTGTCCACAATCTGAACGTCTACCATTTTGATATTGTTTTCATCAGAAGTTGCAGAACCAAATACAAAACCGTTACCTATTTTTTGAGCATCTTTAAAGAGTGTTTCGGTAGAGTCAACCAGTACACCTGATTCATCATAAAAATCGGCAATTATACGGCAATTGGAATTAGCAGGTTCGGGAGTTACTGTTCCTTCCACAAAGTAAGAATAATTCCATGAGGAGGACTGTTTTCTTACATCTTCCACAGTAAAATCCGTAATCTTGAGAGTTATATCTCCAGGATTGATTACTACATCTGAGGCCTCATCGCTTTCACCGTCAAATGGATGAAATACAAATATTCCCGCCGCTGCAATAAGGATTACCACAACAGCAACAATTATTGGAATTTTATATTTCCTATAGAACGGAACTTTTCTTTCCTTAATTATCTTTGATGAATCTTCAACCAGCTTGTCAAATCCATCCTTATAATTTTTATGAGAATCGATTATCGGACGGTTATTTAAAAACAATTTCAAACCTCCTTCTATTTCAGAATCATCAATTTTATATATTAAAATTGGTATTTTCCCTGAAAATGCAAAATCGACTTCGGTATTGACAAAATTGGAATTTTTGGAATTTTTTGAAAAAATCAAAACCATCAGCTTTGATTCATTGATAGACTCCATTATTTCATCAACAATATGTTTGACTCCTGCATCACGACTTTTTATCCAACATTTCATCTTATTGCTTTCTAAAAGTGCACATATTTCATTTGCAATCTTTTGGTCCTTTTCATCATAACACAAATACACATCATGAGCCATTATTATCCACCAACACTTTTTATGTTATTGCTTCGTGCAGAATACAATACTTTACCGTCACCGTCTCGCAATTCAACTGAAACCTTATCAACATTATTATCATCAAGATAAACTGAAGCCAAAGTATTATCATTAATATCATCCACTTTGGTCTCATTACTTGTAACGACCTTGCCCGATTTATCTAAAAAATCAGTGTGAAGAGTGTTGTCTGTTGAATTACTTAAATCAGATGAAACCGTTCCATATACGAAATATGAATATTTCCAGGAATATCCTTTGCCCGTATCATCATCCAATTCAATGAAATCAACAGATATTCCGGTTTCATTTACATCCCCACTGCTGTCTCCAGTTCCGCTAAACAGCATAAACCCTCCTACAACTGCAATAATAGCAATTACTGCAACCAGAATATATGATAAAATGGGTCTTTTAGGAGGTTCAATGACTCTAACCTGATCTGCGGGCTTCGGTTTAGGAGTTTCTATGCGTTTTCCCTTACATAACCTGTCAGCATGCTTAAGCAATTCCGGAAAATAATCTTCGGGATTGGATGAAGCATCCAGCCATTGAGAATGCCTTAAATAAAACTCCATTTTTCCTTCAGGAAGAGTTTCATCAATTTTAAAAGGTAAAATCGGCACGTCTCTGGAAAATGCATTATCAATCTCTTCGGTAACATATTCTGAAGCGTGAGAAGATTTTGAAAATACTAAAAGAACAATTTTTGTACTGTTTAAAGCATCAATGATTTTTTGAGAATAATCATCACCGGGTTTAATCTCTCTTGGAGCCATCCAACAAGAAAACCCTTTATCCTCCAAATAATCATGAATCTTATCTGTAATATCTGTGTCTTTTGTAGAATAACTTATGAAAATATCCTTAGACATATGTTCACCACGAAATTTTACCTATGTTAATTATTCTCTTTTTTTTAATATTTAAATTAAGCTTTAATATTTTCTCAATGATTATGATAATTTTGTTTCTTTAGAAATGTTTTTAACTTTAGCGGATTTCTCAATCTTAATGCTAGATTTGCAGATAATCCTAAAAAAGAAAAATGTAAAGAATATTGTAAAAATATTCTTTTTTATAGAACTGTTGTTTTAGAAGTGTATCTTTTAGTTGATTTTTTAATGGTAATGCTGGATTTACCTGACCCGTCATATTTAATGCTGACAGGTTCTATTTTAACGGTGTGTTTTCCGACTGAGTACTCGTTTGTAAATATTCCGGCAATTCCTTTATATTTATCAACTTTTTTAGATTTGACAGTGACTGTTTTGAACTTTTTACCTGTGAAAATTTTGAATTTGACTTTAACGCCGTTCACTCCCTTTTTGGTTTTTTTGTTTAAAACCTGAAATGATATTAAAGAACCTTTTTTACCGTTGACCCTTTTGTTAAGTTTGAATTTTAAACTAACGGGTTTGATAACTTTAATATAGGAAGTTATAGTGTTAAAATTATATCCGGGATGATTTCCGCTGACAATTATCTTATGCCTGCCCTTGGCCAGACTGCTTGTTTTAAAACTGGCAACACCTTTGGAGTTGGTTTTCACTTTTATTTCTTTGGCTTTTTTACCAGTAAATACTTTTAAAGTAATCACCATATCAGCAATAGGTTTATGGGTTTTGGAATTTATTACTTTAATTGACCATATTGTACCTTTTTTAAGCTGAACAGTAGTGGTGGTTGACGATGCACTGATTACGGCAGTTGCCCTGTTTACAGTAATATTGATGTCACGTTCTGTTGAATAATGATTTTCATCGGGAGTTGTTGTGACCCTCAATACATATTTTCCAACATTCAGGTTAGAAACCGTCAGTGTATTTTTTTCAAAATTGATTTTTGCTTCCGGATGATTTAAAACTTTAATGTTTTTCTTTTCTATTTTTCCTCCTTCAACAGTTACAAGAATCGGATCTGATGTTGCTCCATATTCAAAAATGATACCTGCACTGAAGGAAATGCTGGAATCTTCTTTAAATATTGTAAAATTATTACCATTGTTGTCCAATTCACTTTGGGATATTCCGTAAACAGCATCATATTTGGTTTCATTGTATTTTATTTGAAAATTGTTTGATATAACATATGAAGTGGTATTTGTGTAAATGTCTTTTCCCAGATTAGCAGAGTTATCTGCAAATAAAGAATACATAACTATATTGGATTTTCCCAAAATTACAGCCCCTCCATTTGAATTAGAAGCTCTGTTTTTTGTGAAGTTGCAGTAGTTAATAAGTAAACTTTCACCACTGCTGAAAACTGCTCCTCCTCCAGTTGAATTTAACCCATCAACATAATTATTCTTAAAAATGCACTGTAAAATTCTATTGTGGTTATTTTTTATAAATAATGCTCCTCCTGCACTGGCAGCATGATTGCCTGTGAAGTTACAGTATTCTATTTTTAAATTTGCACAATCGCTGAATATTGCTCCTCCACTTGCTGATGTTAGATCAGTGACATAATTATTTTCAAATTTACAGTTAGTAATTGAATTATCCTTTCCGCAAATATAAATCGCAGCTCCCTGGCCTGCCCGGTTATTGGTGAAAATACAGTTGGTTATATTACAGTTATCTCCTTCCAGCAATACGGCACCTCCACGGCTATTTGGAGCAATATTTTTGCTGAATTCACAGTCAATTATAGTTCCGTTATTTCCCTGCCATAGGATTGCACCACCATTAGTATTGGTAGCCTGTATGAATTTTATATTTTTAAAAACAACCTTGGAAGCATCTGAACTGATTTTGAAAAATCTGTAGTTGGAGGCATGCATGTCCTGCTGGTGAAAACTGGCTCCCTCACCGGTTCCTTCAATGGTTATTGATTTATTAATGTTTATTTCACTTTCAAATTCAAATGTTCCATTGAGATAAATTTTATCTCCATCATTAGCTGACTCAACAGTGTTTTTAATGTCTTCAAAGATATAATTGTCATCATTGAATTGATAAGTAACTGGCTCAGCCAGTATTTCATCACCCGCATCAGTTTCAATGTCTGCTGTATCATCAGCTGCACATACCTGTGAAATCATGCAGACACCCATTAAAATGATTAAAAGAAATATTATTTTCTTATTCATCTAAATCACCGCCGATTTTATAGTTTGGTTGTTTTTAAATTATATTTTTTAGCGGATTTTTTAATTACAATGCTGGATTTGCCCGAACCACTGTATTTAATGCTTACAGGCTTGACTATAACTGTGTGTTTTCCAACAGAGAATTTGTTTGTGAAAAATCCTGTAATTCCTTTGATTTTCTTACCATTCTTTTTGACTGTTTTTGTTTTAAGAGAAATTGTTGAATACTTTTTACCGTTTTTTATCATGAATATGACTTTAACACCATTAACTGCCTTTTTAGTCTTTTTGTTTAAAACCTGGAATGAAATTAAAGATCCTGTATTGGAATTCTGCCTTTTGTATACCTTGAACTTTAAAGCTGTAGGTTTGATGACATTAATATAGGAAGTTATAGTGTTGAAATTATAACCTGCATGATTTCCAGTTATAACAATTTTATGATTACCCTGAGATAAACTGGATGTTTTAAAGTGAGCAATACCCTTGGAATCAGTTTTAACTGTAATTACATTATATTTGTTTCCGCTGAAGACTTTTAAGTTAAGGTTCATATTTTTTATAGGTTTTTTGGATTTTGAATCTATTAAAGTAATATCAAAATAACTGCTTTTTTTAAGCACGACATTAACTGAAGATGCACTTAAAACGGCAGTGGCCTTATTGACTATTATGCTTAATGTACTGTTTGCTTCAGCATATCCTTCATCCGGAGTGGTCATTACAAACAGGGTATACTCTCCAACACCCAGATTGGAAACTGACAATGCATTGTTTGAAAAACTGATTACCGCTTCAGGATGGTCTATGACTCTGATATTTTTCTTCTCGACAATTCCCCCGACAACGATTATCTGAATCGGACTGGATGTAGTTCCGTAATCAAAGATAATGCCCGCACTGAATGAAATGGTTGAATTGCGTTTTGTTTTAATGAATATATTGTCTGCAATAACAGTATCTAAGATTTCAGGATAGTTAACACCTACGGCATACTGTTCGGTTTCACCATAATCAAGAACAAAAGTATTGGAGATAATATTGTGATTATAATCGTTTGAATCTCCAAGATAAGCAAGGTCGTTTCCATATTCATATCCCCTATCATCTTTTCTAGCATAATTATTACTGAAAAATGAATTCCTAACAGTATCATTGACAGATAAATCAACTGCACCGCCAGTCCAATTTCCATGGTTGTTTGTGAAATTACACCCATCAATAATCAAACCGTCACAGGCACTGTAAATAGCTCCACCACCTGCATAATCATCTAATGAAAATTCTTCTTTTATAAGATAATTTCCATCAAAATTACAATTAAAAATTCTGGTGTTTGTACTGTCGGATATGGAAATTGCACCGCCCATAAATGTAGCTGAATTCTTTGTAAAATTGGAATTGATTACAGTACAGTTATCTCCTCTTACAACCAATGCACCACCCTGACCTCTTTTCTCACCAGTAGCCGCATTGCCTCTAAATTCACATGTGTTAATTATTCCGTTATTTCCGTTCCAGACTATAGCTCCACCGAATTCATCTGCAATATTGTTTATGAAAGTGGAATTGACTACACTGCAGTTATTTCCAAAAACCAGTATAGCTCCACCTATAGCGTTGGTTTTTCTTGCCAGATTATCCTCAAATGTACAGTTGATTATTGAACCGTAATCTCCGTGCCATGTAACTGCACCTCCGAAAAAGAAATTACCTCCAATGAATTTTAAATTTTTCAAAACAACATTTGAAGCTGTGTGATTAATATAGAAGAAGGTTGATGTATAATTTTTACCATCTCCGTTAAATACCAATGTAGAACCGTTTCCATCAATTGTAATTGTTTTATTGATATTAATGAGATAATCACAGTTATAGGTTGATCCGTTAAGAGTGATTGTTTCGTTTTCTTTTGCCTGATTGATTCTTTCCTGAAGATCCCTGTATTCATTATCTGAAATCTGGTCAGCCTCATCAACTGCAATTTCATCCGCATCACATGGCGCTTCCACAATCCCCGCATCACTGTCCGTTAAATTATCAGCAGCACTTGCATGTGATATGGCGCAGATGCCTATGAGAATAACCAGAAACAATATTATTTTTCTGTTCATAATCTTCACCACTATTTTTTAACTTTTACTGAATATTTTACAGTGTCTTTTAAATATGTTGCTTGATATTTTATTTTTTTACCTATTTTAAGTTTTTTGATTGTATTCTGTTTTATGACTACTTTAGCCACTCCTTTTTTACTGGTTTTTGCCTTGAACTTTTTACCGTTGAATTTGAATGTGATTTTTTTATACTTGAGATACTTGCCGTTTACCTTTTTCAGTGTTGCCTTCAACACTATTTTTTTCGCAGACTTTTTAACCTTAACTTTTTTAAGTGAAAGCACATGTGTTACCATTAAATTCTTTGTAACACTAATAGTGGATGATTTTGAAGTTATTTTATAGTTTCCAGGAGCGTTATTTATCTGAATGCCAGCAATTCCTTTGGAATCGGTTGTGACGGTTTTGTAAACCTTACCATCTATTAAAAATGTCACTTCCACTCCACTTAAAGTACTGCCGTCGGCCCTATAAACAGTAACTGCATACCTACCGGATGACAGATACATTATTTTGGTATTTTCAGCAGCAATCCTAGTTGCTTCATTGTTAATGTCGAAAATTCTGGATTTGGAAGATGAACCGTACTTGTTATCCCCTGAGTAAACCCATGAAATCAGGTATCTTCCATTTTTAAAGCTTGAGATGTCCAGTGTTGCAATACCATTTACAACATCCCTAACGACATATTTGATTCCATTAATATAAAATGTGATTGTTCCTGTTGCATCATATGCTATTTCACCAGTTTCATTGTCCCTTACATAAACCGTTAAGGTATTGCCATCAGATTCTCCATCCGGGTCAGTTTCCTTAGGCAATATGGACAGCAGGTAATTTATTTTGGTTTTACCGTCCTCTTCATAGAAAATGTTTCCGTCAAATGAATTTCCGAAGTACAGGAAATTGACTGTGTGATTTCCGTGACTGTATCCTTCGGTTGAGAAAGTGTAGTTGACCTTACCGTTGATGATTTCCCTAACTACAGGACTTAATCCGTCCATTGAAATTACAATGTCTCCTGTTGAATTATCCAAATCCAAACAGATATTTGCATCATCTCCCATTACAACACCTTCTGAAATGTAAACCTTAGGCATGATTCTGAATGATGTGGTGAATGATTTTACCTCATAGTCTCTTCCGTCATAATATGCATTAATATCATAAATTCCAACAGACAAGTTAGCCAAATCAATTCTTGCATTACCGTTTACCAGTGGCACTGCACATATCTCGGTTTTCCTGTTATTATTGTAAACCCTGAGGCTGCCTGTTGCATTTTGTGGAAGCATTAAGCTGACTATGCGCTTACCATTCATGAAGTCTCCCACTACCCCATAATATGAAACATTTAAAAGGGTATGGTAGCTTGACGGAGGATACTTGTCATCGCCCAGGTATTCAACAAATACATCATATTCGCCCATTGGCAATCCTTCGATGATGAAAACCGCCTGACCGTTAATGACAGGCTGAGTATCAGTGTAGTTATTGACAGTTATTCTAACATATCCTGTTGCATCATATGGCAGATTGATTATAATGACATAATATTCCTGCAGGGGAACACCGTTTATGTCAATGTTGTCGTTGAAGATGTATGCTACAGTAAATGTTCCGTTTCTTGAAAATATCATGTTTCCATAATTGTCATAATAAATGATTGTGTAATTGTGCACACCATAGACATTATCACCTGTGAGATACTGAGTCAGTGAAATTTCACTAGATCCGTTTACTAAAGTACGGTTTGCAACGAGTTTATTGTCAATATAGATTAAAACATATCCTTCTGCTCCTTCACCAAGATTTATCTTAATTACATCCTCATCATTTAGGACAATCTTATCCGGGAAGTCAACCCAACTTCCGTCATCACCGATGAATATTGTTATATAATTGTTGTAGTAAAAAGTTGCATTCTCATTTTCATAAACAACCCATATTGTATGATTGCCGTAGCTTAAAACTCCCAAATCAATAGTGTTGTTTCCGGCAACTACAGTGTAGTTTATTGTATTTCCACCGTCAATCTGAATGTACACTATACCGTCTTCGGGAACATTAATTGCAATTGTTGCATTTTCATTTTCCTTGAAATTATCACCGACGGTTACTGTTACATCACCTTTTTGAACCAGTGTTTCAAATGTTTTAGAAGATGAGTTTAAGAGAGTTCCGAATTCACTATCAAATAGCTTTACCTCCGCAGTGTGTGTTCCCGCAGACCATGCCTGGGATGAAGTGAATGTGATTAGTCCTTTTTCAAAGTACTGGTGTGAGTACAGTTTTCCGTCAATGTATAATTCACCGTATGCCATCATCGGCTTAAATATTTTGATATCAGCAAAAGGCAATGCCATACCATATCTTGAAGTTTCATTTATTGTGATAACTATATCCTCTAAAAGTTCAACATTCACGATTTTATTTATGATATTCAGTGCAGTTATGCCGTCAGATGTGTAATTAACATCAATATAATACTCTCCGTTTCCCTCAAAGAATCCCAGGTCATCCATGGATATTGCGAATTTGTCACCTGAAGATGACTTGATATCTTCGATTTTGAATTTATAAACCGCTTTACTGTCAAAGTCTGTTGATACATTCATGTTTGAAATACTTGAGTTATGTTTATTTTTGAACTTGACCATTACAGTGATTTGACCTGTGGTGACTAAATCCGGAATGTTTAACCTAACAAAATCACCGTAGTAATCATTAACATTACTTTCCACTGACGGTGAAAATTCTTCCGGAGCCACATCTTTCAAGAGAAAATCGGAAGTGGCCTGACCGATTTCATCCTCCTCTCCGATATTTCCACAGATGCAATCATCAAAACCTGCGCTTAAACAGTTGTTTCCCTTTAAAGAATTATCCTGACCGGATTCCATATTTCCACTGTCGCAGACTGAAGAGTTTTGTGTATCTGAAACTGCTGTGAAATTAGCATCAAAATCATCCTCAACAGTACATTTTTCATCACTCAAAGGTATTTCATCTACAGTATCATTTACTGCCTGATTCTGTGATGCACTTACAGTTCCTATTGTTAAAATAGCCAGTAGAATAAATGCCACCAACATTATCTTTTTAAACTTCATTATAAACAACCCTGATTAATTATTCTCCTAAAACTCATTTAACTTTTATTGAGTATTTGACTGTGTCCTTCTTATATGTTGCCTGATATTTCACTTTTTTACCCACTTTAAGTTTTTTGAGTACTTTCTGTTTTATTGTTACTTTTGCAATGCCTTTCTTATTGGTTTTTGCCTTGAATTTTTTACCGTTGAATTTAAAAGTAATCTTATTGTTTTTCAGGTATTTGCCGTTTACTTTTTTAAGTGTTGCCTTAAGCACCAGCTTTTTAGCTGACCTTTTAACCTTAACCTTTTTAAGTGAAAGCACATGAGTTACCTTTAGGGTTTTAGTAACACTTGCACCAGATGCCTGTGAAGTGATTTTATAACTTCCAGGCGCATGGGTTATTACCACACTTGCAACGCCTTTGGAATCGGTTGTGACTGTTTTGTAAACCTTACCATTTATTAAAAATGTTACTTTGCCTCCGCTTAAAGGACTGCCGTCAGCCTTATAAACAGTGACTGAGTATTTACCGGATGATAGATACATTATATTGGCATCTGCTGCAACAATCCTTGCTGCTTCGTTGTTAATGTCAAAAGTCCCTGTTTTGGAAGATGAACCGTACTTGTTATCACCTGAATAGACCCATGAAATCAGATATCTTCCATTTTTAAAGCTTGAGATATCAAGTGTTGCAATACCATTTACAACCTCGACAACAGCATATTTGATTCCATTTATATAGAATGTGATTGTTCCTGTTGCATCATATGCAATTTCACCAGTCACATTGTCTCGGACATAAACTGTCAAGGTATCGCCGTTGGATTCTCCGTCAGGATTGGTTGTTTTCGGCAGTATTGATAATATATAGTTGATTTTTGTTTTTCCGTCATCTTCAAAGAATATATTTCCGTCAAATGAATTTCCAAAGTAGAAAAAGTTCACTGTGTGATTTCCGTAACTGTATCCTTCAGTTGAGAATGTGTAGTTTACCTTACCGTTGATGATTTCCCAAACAACAGGACTTAAACCGTCCATTGTAATGACAATGTCTCCTGTAGAGTTGTCCAGATCCATGTAGATGTTTACATCATCTCCCATCACCACATTCTGAGTAATGTAGATGTCAGGCATTTGCCTGAATACTGTGGAAAATGATTTGACTTCATAGTCACTGCCGTCATAATATGCTCTTATTTCATAAATCCCCACTGAAACATTACTTAAATCTATTCTTGCCTTACCGTTTACAAGGGCAACTGAGGTCAGTACTGATTTTCTGTTGTCATTATAAACTACAAGATTTCCTGTTGCGTTTTCCGGAAGAATTAAACTGACAATTCGTCTTCCATCCAAAAAGTCTCCAAACACTCCATAATATGAAACGTTCATAAGTGTATGGTAACTTGAAGGAGGATACTTGTCATCGCCCAGGTATTCGACAAAGACATCATATTCACCCATAGGCAATCCTTCAATGATAAATACTGCCTGACCGTTAACAACAGGCTGGGTATCGGTGTAGTTGTTGATTGTTATTCTTACATATCCTGTTGCATCAGGCGGAAGATTAACAACAATAACATAATATTCCTGTAGAGGAACACCGTTACTGTCGATGTTGTCTTTGAAGATGTATGCTACGGTAAATGTTCCGTTCCTTGAAAATATCAGATTGCCGTTACTGTCGTAGTAAAGTATTGTGTAGTTGTGAAGACCGTAGATATTGTCTCCGGTAAGATACCTTGTCAGGGAGATTTCGGCCGAACCGTTTACCAGAGTGCGGTTTTCAACCAGTCTTCCGTCAATATAGACCAGTATATAACCTTCCGCTCCTTCGCCAACATTTATTTTAATGACATCCTCATCGTTTAAAACGATTTTGTCAGGGAAGTCAACCCAACTTCCGTCATCACCGATAAATATTATTATATGGTTATTGTAATATGATGTGCCGTTTTCATTTTCATATATTATCCAGATTGTATGATTTCCATAGCTTAAAACACCCAAATCAATGGTATTGTTGCCTTCTGTGACTGTATAATTGATTATTTTACCTCCGTCAACTTGAACGTATACAACACCGCTTTGCGGAACCTGAATTACGAATGTTGCGTTTTCATTTTCCCTGAAACTATCGCCGACATATACATTCACATCCCCTGTCCGGGTTAAGGTTTCAAATGTCCTGGCGGAAGAGTTTAAAAGACTTCCGAATTCACTGTTGAATACCTTTATCTCTGCAGAATGATTTCCCGGTGCCCATTCAGTGGAGGAGGTGAATATTATTAATCCTTTTTCAAAAGGTTTGTGGGAGTAAAGTTTTCCGTCAACGTATAACTCTCCATAAGCGTTTAGAGGTTCAAATATTTTAACGCTTGCAAACGGCAATTCCATACCGTATCTTGAAGTTTCATTAATGCTTATTATAACATCCTTTAAGAATTCAACATTTACAGATTTATCAGTGATATTTAGCATGTTAACGTTGTCCGCTGTGAATTTAACATCAACATCATAATTTCCGTTGTCTTCAAAGAAATTCAAATCAAACAGTGAAAACACGAAATCGCTTCCATAATTGGCTTTGATATCAGCAATGTTAAACCTGTAGACTGCCTGACTGTCAAAGTCTTTTGTAACGTTCATATCTGAAATGTTTGTATCCATATTGTTTTTGAATCTGATTGTTACAATGATTTGACCTTCATTTATTAAATCCGGAATGTTTAAAGCAATGAAGTTAGCATAGTAATCTTCCACATTATCTTTTACTTCAGGTGTGAAATCCTCGGAAGTTACATTTCTCCAAAGCACATCCAAAACAGTTTGACCATTTCTCTCGTTACCGTCACAATATCTAATTGTGATATTGTCTCCGAAGTTGCCTGTAAAATCAGAGTATCTCAGATAACGGCGGCCGTCTTTTAAAGGAAGGTCTTTGATATTAGTTGTAAGAATTGCCTCACCGTTGGAATTTAAAACAACAATTGTACCGTTTACCTCATCGATTTGACCATAATAGGTGTCCAGGTATAATAAATCCGGATTAAGACCGTAACCTGTTAACCATTCAACGGAGCTGTTTTGATAATTGGATTTTACGTTGGATGTTAAGGTTATGTTTTGTTTGAAGATTTCTGTTTCACCTGCCCTGCTGAGGCTTACTTCATCATATTCAGCTATATGTGCGACTCTTATTTCATAAACGCCGTTTTCTGTGATGTTTAAATCTGACAGATAAAGCTTAAGTTTGTCATTGCCTCCGTTATTTGAATATAATCTGTAAAGTTCAAGTTCTGTTTCATCATCAACACGTATCAGTCTTCCCAAGTCTTCAACTTTCACGCCATTGACATATACAACAAAGCATCCTCCTCCAATGTCAATTACGATGCTCATTCTGTTTGCGTGGTCAGTTGCAGCTATAGTAATGACATTATCTTCGCCGTCGCATAAAACCCTGTCTGCAACTGTAATCTTAAACAGTCCGGCAACGTCTTTTGGAGTGTTGATTCTGTATAACATGTCTCCTATCCGGATTCCTCTGATTCCGTTTATAATCTTGTCTTCATATGTAAAGGAAACTGTGAAATTAACGTCCTCGGGAATGCAGGAATAATCAAATTCAGTTCGACTATCTGAAATCAGATATTTATAAACATCAAGATCATTTTCATATGTGAAGTTACTGCCGAATTCGGATAATAACTTTGAGTACAATACTGTGCCGTCATCTGCAGTGATTTTAATGGTTCCTTCTGTAACATTAAGGTATTTTGGAATAGTTAGAATAATCAGATTGCCGTCAGAGTCTCCCTGTCCGAATTCAGTGTTTCCGATTTCACCATAGTGGAAAATCAGTTCAATCTGACTTTGGAAATATTCAAATCCTACAATATCATCACCGTCGTAGTATGAAATTATTGTTTTATTTCCTATTGTCTCTCCGTTTGATATTAGGGAAATATTAATGACTTCGTGATTTTTAAGAGTTTCAACATTTAAATCGGCAAGTGTAATGTAGTATATGTTGCCCAGACACTCATAGTCAAAGTCACAGGAGGTAAATTCTGTCAGTTTTTTAGTGAAAATATAATTGTCACGGACAACGGTTATTGTTGCTGAATCTGTAATGTTTAGGTAATCTGGAACAGTGATTTTGACACAGCTGGCAGTTAGATTATGAACATCATATCTCAGATAATTTTCATCTTCATCATCCATTAACTGGATTTTTACCAGATCAATTCGAAGTTCACCGTATTTAAAAAGCTGTATGATACCGTCAGCTTTTTTAAGGTGAATTATAGTCGGAGCCAGTCTGGTTCCTTTTTGTGGATCCGCACCGTTTAATGTAATTTTAACTTCATCTCTGTCATTGATTTGTGAAAATGAATCCAGATCTTCAAGGGAAATTGCATATCTGTACACACCGTTTTGCCATTCATAGTATCCAAGCTCAGTTACCTTTTTAATGAATGTGTAGCTGCCGCCAGTAATGTTGATTGTGCAGTTGCTGTCTGTGCTGTTGACATATACCCAAATGGCAGTGTCATTGGGGTTCAAATCCTCGTCATTTATTTCAAACCAGTTTCCGGACTCCATAACCTTGTATCTTTCAATAGAGATTTCTTCACCGTTTACCTTAACTACAACATCTCCTTCAAAATATGTAATATCTTCAATCATAGTCCATTTATTCCAAAAGCTTTCATTAATCGGGTATTCGTGAACATAATCCTCGGCACCATCTTCATGAAAAATTACTTCGATATTACCCTCTGATGCGGTCGGAGCGAAGAAATAAATATATATTTTCTCATCATCTGCGGATCTTGCTCTGAAGGTATCATTGTTAAATGTTTCAGTATGCAGCAAACATTCATAGGTTTTCTCTTCAAACATACTTACTACCTTAACTGTAATGTTATAATCGCCTTCATCAGCAATGCCAAGTGATTTTAAATCCCAATAATATTCATAGTCCTTTGATTCCTCAATGGCATAATTATATCCGTCCAATGTCCATGCATATTTCAGGTCATGGTCAGTGATGATTCTTGTTGTGAATATTGTTTCACCGTTTACAGTGATATATACTATTGCAGGTGTGCCTTTCGAGGATTTTATATAAATCACATCTTCAAGGGAATCTGTATACACTGTTTTTTCCTCATCCATCCTTACTTCAATTCTTATATCCTCAAAACACCCTACATCAAAGAAAGTAGAGGCCATCTGATTGTCATCACCGTCAACGAGTTCCACATCAAAACCTCCATCATCTTTAATATTGAAATAATTTAATGTCCAGTTCATTATGGTGGAGTTAATGTTAACTTCATACTCCTCTCCGTTTACCCTTAAGGTGAAGGTCTGATTAATATAATCCTCAGGAGACATTAAATAGAGTATCGGGTCAAACATTCCCCAATATCTAACTGCCAGCTGATCAGGAATGAATGTTAATTTATCGATTTCATCATATACGTCCAAAGTGAATGTTAATGTTTCGATGAGCATACCGTCTTCATCAAACAGTTTAACTGTGAGTGTGTTTTCACCTGTTTCAGTGATGCCCAAATCCTTTAAAGTCCATCTCAATGGATCGTCATTATAAGGATCAACCTCTTCGGGATTACCGTTTACATAGACTTTAACTGTGAATCCTTCATCATCATCACCGTTTACCAAACTATCAATTCTTAAAACATCAAACGGATAATTAATATAGATTTCACCTTCACAAACCCCCAGATACATTTGTGTGAGGTAGAAATTGCAGTTTTCAACAAAAACAATTTCAACATCATCATATTTGAAAACAACATTGAACTGATAAACTCCGGCCTCATCGAGAATATCCAAATCCTCCAGTGTCCAGCAGATTTCTGAATCTTCAATGCTTTGATTATATTCTTTAAATGTGCCGTCGAACTTCCTGATGGATAGATATATGATTCCTTCACCTACATTTTCATCTGCCCAAACATTAACTATATCATTATCCGAATCGTCAATGTTGGAATGAGTGGAAAGAGACACATCAAAGTTTTCTTCGGTTATGTAGCATTCTACATTTAACCATGCTGAAGCTATCTCATTTCCATCCTCATCAAATAATTTGATATCATAACCTCCATTGCAGTCAATTCCCAACTTCTCCAAAGTCCAGTTCATTAAAGGAGAGTCAACTGTAAAAACAATTGGATTCTCATTTACGGTTAATGTTAAATGGTCACCTATATTTTCTTCAGGGCTTACAAGGTAGAGTACGGAGTCGTTAACCTCCCAATATTTAACGCCAAGGCCATTTGAAAAGATTTGGATATTGGAGGTGTCATTATCAACATTCAAAGTGTATGTGAACTCTTCAATCAGGCCATTGTTATCTGATGTTTTGACAGTTATGTCATATTGGCCAGCTTCAGTAATGTTTAAATCTTTTAATGTCCATCTGAATGGCCTTACACCTCCCCACTCAACAGGATTACCGTTGATGGAAACCTCAATACTTACATATTCCTCCTCATCATCAATTTTCTGGTTGTAGAATCTTATGACATCGAACGGATAGGCAATATAAACATCTTCACGGGTATCATAGCATAACTGTGTTAATGTAAATTCATGATTTTCAGCCAAAAAGACCGTCTTGTCTTCATTAGTATATGTCAGATTGATGGTGTATAATCCAACTTCATCAAAAATATCAAAGTCCTCCAGTCTCCATTGAACATCTGATTGGTCAATATCTTCAATATTCACCTCATCAGTTACAACGGTGCCGTCGGATTTCCTGATAGATATAATCAGTGTGCCGTCAGTGACATAATCGGCAAACCAGATGTTGCATAAATCCCTTGACAGGTCATTGCAGCTCTCATGACTGGAAACCCAGCAGTTAAGGCTATTTTTGCTGATAATTTTCCATACATCTATTGATCTTCGTAATATCTCATTACCGTTGTTGTAAATAACAGTTTCATATACTCCATTTTCTTCAATGCCCAGATTCTCCAGGGTGTAGTTCATCCACTCTCCAGGAGTTACGCCTTCACTTTCCACTATATTACCTTTAATTTCAATAATAATATTTCCATAACAGTCTTCAGGACAATAAATGCGCACAACAGATTCTTTTAAATTCAAAACCTCAAAATTGGATGCAAATACTTTAAAATCGGAACCATCGAAGTCAATGACATTTAAAGTGTAGGTAATGTTTTCAGTCAACTGATTTTCTTCATCATATGCCAATACAGTGATTTCATAATCTCCCTTTTTTGTAATGTTTAAATCTCTTAATGTCCATGTAAACGGATTTGCACTGCCATATTCGCGTTTTTCCCCGTTAACGTAAACTTCAACTATTACTTCATTATCATAAATCCTTAAGACATCATATGGATAATTAACACATACATCCTGATTCAGTTCATTTATATTTAGCTGCACCAGCTGGAATATTGAATTTTTAACCAGGTCTATAGTCTGGTGTCCATTTGAATATGCCAAACTGATATGGTATGTTCCGCATTCATGAAAAATTTCGTTAACCTGCCAGCAAATCATATTGTCTTCAACAGTTTTAGTGAATGGGATATTGCCTTCGTCATACATGACTGTTAGAAATATCACAGCATTTTCAACACGTCCGTCAAAGTAAAATTCACATAAGCTGGCCCAGTCATTACTTATGGATTCGAAATTATCAAGCCAGTAGGAAAAAGGTTCATAAAAGCTGACGGAGGAATTGGTTAGCTGAACTTTCATAATTTTTCTTAAACTTTCCACTTCCACTCCCTCGCCGTTGTAGAAAGTGAAAATAATGTCATCATTATCATTCACATCCGTCAGATTCAAATCCCTTAAAAGCAGATGCGCCTTTATATTGTTGAAACTGTCTTTGTGCCATCCGTTGTTAAGGTCTACCGGTTTGCTGAAAATTTCCCTATCACCGTACAGACCTACAAATCTTCCGGAGGTAGTTTGTGAATCAAGCACTATTCCACCAATAATATAGCTTCCACTATACCTGGAACTGTTTTTATCAGTGATAAATTCAAGATGAGAGACATATATGAAATTGGAAGCCGGATCCTCTTCTGAATAAAACTGAATGCTTCCATATGTTCGCCTGATTTTATAAAAAGTTGTATAGATTTCAACCTCATTGCCTTCGCCGTCATAAAACATGAAAGTGATTTCATCGCCGTTTTCAGCACCCATCAAATTTAAATCACCTAACTTGACATTGAATTTCAGACTGCCGTCACCATTTACAACAAATACTGTTTCATTAGTGATATTTTCATCAAACAGATTTAAATTCCCATCTGAAATTACAAATCTGCCGTCTGCAGTATCAGGTTTTAAAATTATTGAAAAAACAGTCAAATTATCATCACTACCAAACTTAAATTCATCACCTGAAGTATAAACAAAATAATCGGCATCCCTATAGTGTTCATCATTGGAAGATTCTTTTTCGCCTTGAGAATCCACATCAGGGATTATATCGCCACCGGATGAATTTGTTAAATAATCATCATCGGAAGTATCACAGGATACTTCATCCACATCGTTAACTGTCAGCGTTTCATTAAAATTAGTTTCATTACTTGCGCTAACAGCACCTATTGTTAAAATTGCCAGTAAAACAATGTATACCAGCATTATATTTTTAATCTTCATAGTAACAACCCATAACAAAAATTGAATTATTATTCTAATTGATACTATTTTTGTAACAAGAACGTATAAATAATTTAATGTAAAGCTTTTGCTTTCATTAAAAACTCGTTCAATTAATTAATTAAAATAAGTTGCCTATTATCATACA
>CACZNW010000114.1 GCA_902782595.1 uncultured Methanobrevibacter sp.
ATCATAACTAACTTTTAACAAATAAGTTATATTTTATAACTTCTTCCTTATAAAGTATTTGTTTTCACAAATAAGTTATTAGTTATTCATTATTACTTATAAGTTATAACTTAAATAAAATTATAAGTTATAAGTTATAACTTAAATAAAATTATAAGTTATAACTTATAACTAAAAAATTCAAAAAAAAAATAAAGAAGGATTATTTAGCATTTGACATTGTGCCATCAAAATAGCTAGCATATCCTTTTAAATCCAACATTCCATGTCCTGAAAAGTTCAATACAATAGTTTTTTCTTCACCAGTTTGTTTACATTTCAATGCTTCGTCAATTGCAACTTTAATTGCATGAGTGGTTTCCGGTGCAGGAAGTATACCTTCGTTTCTTGCAAATGTGATTCCAGCTTCAAATACATCTCTTTGATGAGCGGATCTAGGTTCTATATAACCTTCCTTGGTTAAAAGGGATACCTGTGGTGACATTCCATGGTATCTTAATCCTCCTGCATGGACAGTAGGAGCTACAAAGTCATGGCCTAATGTAAACATCTTAAGCATTGGTGTAAATCCGTTTACATCTCCAAAGTCGTATTCGTAATTACCTTGAGTTAAAGTCGGACAGGCACTTGGCTCTACTGCAATGAACTGAGTATCTGATTTTCCATCAATTTTATCCTTAATGAACGGGAAGAGAGAACCTGCGAAGTTACTTCCTCCTCCTGCACATGCAATCATAACATCGGGAGTTTCATCAGCAATTTCCAGTTGTTTTTTGAGTTCCTGACCGATTACTGTCTGATGCAACATTACATGATTCAATACACTTCCCAAAGTGTATTTTACTTCGTCATTTTCCAGGGCTTCTTCCATTGCTTCAGAAATAGCCACACCCAATGATCCAGGATGATCAGGATTTTCAGAAAGAATTTCACGGCCAATTTTGGTATTTTGACTTGGGGAAGCATATACATTACCGTTATAGATGTTCATTATGTTTTTTCTGTCGGGCTTTTGATTGAATGATACCTTAACCATATAAACTGTACATTCCAAATCCAGAAGGTTGCAAGCAAGTGATAAGGCAGTACCCCATTGTCCTGCACCAGTTTCAGTAGTCAATCTTTCCACACCTTCTTTTTTAGCGAAATATGCCTGTGGTATAGCAGAATTTAACTTATGAGAACCAGTAGGAGAAGTGTCTTCACGCTTATAATAAATTTTAGCTGGAGTGTCAAGGTATTCCTCAAGTTTTGTTGCCCTAAATAAAGGGGAGGGTCTTCCCATTTGCATGTAAAGTTTTCTGACTTCTTTCGGGATTTTAATGTATCTTTCAGTAGAAAATTCCTGTTCCAAACCTGCCTTTGTAAATGCTTTTTGAAGTGAAGCAATCTGATCTTTTCCTTCACTGTTTTGTGGCATAGGCAGTTCGCAAGGTAAATCAGCGTTAATATTGTACCATTCTTTCGGCACTTCATTTGAGTTTAAAGTTATTTTGTAATCCATAATAATAATTATTAGAATGTACTATATAAAACTTTGTTGTACAAAAATGTACAATATAATTATTAATATAATAAAATACTATCTAAAAACATGAAAATATTAGCTATTGATGTTGGAACTGGAACACAGGACATAATGATATATGACAGCGAAAAGGAACTGGAAAATTCAATGAAATTAGTGCTGCCGTCCCCACACCTATACATCTCCCAGCAGATAAGAGAAACAGAAAATGACATATACTTCACCGGAGAAATAATGGGAGGCGGAAAAATAAAAAAATCCATCCTTGAGCACAAGGAAAAAGGATATAATGTTGTAATGGATTCAAAATGTGCAAAAACAATACGCGACAATCTCGAACAGGTAAAATCCATTGGAATAGAAATCGACGATGACATGTCAAAATATATGGATTATACAAAAATCAGAATGGCTGATATAAACATTACCCAACTGTCAAAACTAATACTGAACTATGACCTTGATTTCGATTTTGATGAAATAGCTATAGCGGTGCAGGACCACGGATATAACGAAAACATGGGCGATCGGGACTTCAGATTTGAAAAAATCAGAGAAAAAATTTCCGAACCGATTTCTCCATTGGAATTAGGGTTTAAAAATGACCTGCCCGATTACTACACAAGAATGCAGGCTGTAAGAAGAACTTTAAAAGAGGAAGGAATAGATACAACTCCCCTGATAATGGATACCAAATTTGCATCAATAGCTGGGATGTGTTTTGACGAAGTGGCAGAAGAATTGGATAGTTATATAGTAATAGACATCGGAAACGGTCATACTACAGCAGCATCAATAGAGAATGGAAAAATACAAGGTGTATTTGAACATCACACGTCAAGTCTTACAGGCAAATCCCTTGAAAGATATATTAACCGCCTGGCAACAGGTGAGATAACAAACGAGGAAGTTTACAATGACCATGGGCATGGGGCACATGTATTAAATCCAATAAAAAAAATCGAAAAAGTTATAGTTAGCGGACCTAAAAGAGAGCTGATTGAAAAGACAAATCTGGACTGGCATCATGCAGCTCCCGGAGGAGACGTTATGATGACCGGTACCGTCGGATTAATAAAAACAATACTGGGATAGATTACAATGCTTAAGATGGACTCACATATTCACAGCGAATATTCACCGGATTCACATTCAAAAATCGATGATATTTTAAAAACTGCTCAAAGAAAAAACATTGACATTATTGCAATAAGTGATCACAATACAGTTGACGGAACTGCTGAAATTAAGGCTAAAACAAAAAACACAGATATACTGGCAATACCTTCAATAGAAATTTCATCAACATTAGGTCATATCCTTGGTTTTGGGTGTGAGGAAAATATACCACGTGACCTGACACCCCAAGATACAATCGACAGAATTCATGATTTAGGGGGTCTTGCAATAATCCCCCATCCATTCTGCTTTTACCGTCACGGACTTTTGTGTAAAAGTGATTATAAGGAATTAAAAATTGATGCAATTGAGACAAAAAATGCGAGATTCATTATAGGATACTGTAACAGTAAGGCAAAAAAATTAGCAAAAACTGAACATATTCCAACTTTAGGTGCAAGTGATGCACATTATTGGAAATTTGTTGGTGACTGTTTCAGTCTAATCGAGTGTGAAAAGGACATAGACAGTGTTTTTAAAGCAATACGAAAAGGAAAAGTAGAGTCCCACGGTAAAGGAACATCAAATATACAACTATCAAATTACCTGTTTAAAAAAAATATTTTAAAGAAATTTGATTAAAAAGAGTACTATTCACTCTTTTCAATTAAAATTTCTATAATAGAAACGTTTATTTTTTCATTATTAAAATTTTCGATTTCTTCGGTAGAAATCTTAATGTCTGTAACATCCGCTTCTGGAACAAACCTGTTTCTTACAATTTCAGCAGCGTCTACAGCACGACTGATAGCTTTACCTCTAGCTCGTAAAAGAACAGAGTCTGAACCTTCATTGAACTGAGTAACAACTGCTAAAACATAATTCATAACAGGTTTGCTACCAACAAAAATTGTATTATTCTCCATAATAAATTCACCATATAAAACTTAGGTTATTTTTGTATATAAAAGTTTACATAATTTTATGATAATAACTATAAACAATTAAAGAAATAATAATGAATAACTTATAATAAATATAAAAAATAAAAAATAAAGATTAAACAAATAAAAAAAAATATAAAAATAAGTAAAAAAAATATAAAAAACTGAAATTTTATGAAAATATATCAATTATTGTGTTCGATTAATTAATAATAATTTGTTGATAGAATCCAATACTGCCAAAATACTGGCCATGACAATGTCCTGATTAATCGACCTTCCGGTTGATTTGTTGCCATTAGGGTCCGAACAGATAACAAAAACATCAGCCAAAGCATCAGTACCACCATTTATAGCCTCCAAATTATATTCTTCAAGCTCAATGTTTAAAGAATCATTAATCAAATCACCAATTGCATTTAAAGCAGCATCAACAGGACCAACACCAGTACTTGCAGTTTCCTTTTCCACACCATCAATTTCAAGCTTAACAGTAGCTGTAGGAGAAACATTTGCTCCCATTGAAATACTCAAACCCTTAATAACTATTGGAGTTTCACGGGCAGAAGAAAGTTCTGTAATTGCAATAGCTACCAGATCATCATCGGTAACGCACTTACCACTGTCGCCCAGAGATTTGATTTCATTGAAAACCTTATAAAACTGTTCTTCATTTAAATCAATATGATATTCCTTAAGTTTGGATTTTAAAGCGTTTGCCCCGGTATGCTTGCCTATTACAATTCGTCTTGAATGACCAACCATCTCAGGTGAAATCGGTTCGTAGGTAGAGGAATTATTCAAAATACCGTGAACATGAATGCCTGACTCATGAGCAAATGCATTGTCCCCTACAATAGGCTTGTTGACTGGCATCTTAACACCGGTTAAACGACCGACCAGATTTGATAAACTATATAGGCGTGTGGTATCCAGACCCAGATCAATGCCATATGCTGATTTTAAAGTCATGACAAGTTCTTCAAGAGAACAGTTACCTGTTCTCTCACCCAGTCCGTTGACTGTAACGTGAGCCTGATTGGCACCACATTCTATGGCAGTTAAAGTATTTGCTGTGGCAAGACCAAAATCATTGTGGAAATGCACACTTACTGGGATTTTAAAATTATTTTTAATATCTGTTATCAGTTCATGGGTAACAATAGGAGTTAAAACACCAACCGTATCTGGAATATCAATAAAATCAGCACCTGCACTGATTACCTCACCAAAAACATCAAAGAGGAAATTCCTTTCGGTTCGGGTGGCATCTTCAGCTGAAAATTCAACTGTCAAACCATGGTCTTTTGCATATTCTACTGTCTCAACCGCCCTGGTTATGATTTGGGATTTGGACATTTTTAACTTATAGTCACGATGCAAAGGAGAAGTACCTATAAAAGTGTGAATGTAATCCAAATCAGCATCCAAAACACAATCAACATCAACATTTAAAGATCGAGAAAGACCGGCAAGTGTTGAATCTAAATTTAGATCCTTAATTTTTTTAGCAGATTCAATTTCACCTTTGGAAGAGGCGGGAAAACCAACTTCGATTTTATCGACCCCTAAATTATTAAGCTTTTGAGCAATCTGAATCTTCTCATCAACTGTCAGGGCAACACCTGGAGTCTGTTCACCGTCCCTTAGTGTTGTGTCGAAAATATAAATCTTATCGGCCAAATTCATGTTTTCTTTTTTTAAGGTTTCTATATCCTGCATCGCATCACCTATTTGTAATTTGAAAAATGAAATTAATAATGTTAATTATTTACGGCCTTTAACCTTAACAACAACTAAAACAACCAGAATAACAGCAACTATTAAAACTCCAAGGGAGAAGAATAACTGCATTGAACCCGGAACCTCATACTTATTGATGTTTAATGAATATAAATATCCTGAATCATCCCCAAACAGTAATGAATTTCCGTTTATAACAGGAGAAGATGTTATAGGAGAACTGAACAGTATTGTACCTGGATTATAGGTAAACTCTTCAATTCCAGTGTATTTATTTAAAACATATAAAAATCCGTTGTTTGATCCGAAGGCAACCAGATTACCCTTTAAAGCTGCTGTTGACTGGACTTTATCACCAGTCCGGTGAGACCATTTGACTGTTCCGTCACGAATGTCAAGACAGGTCATGTTACCGTCATCACTTCCTATGTAGACACTGTTATCATGTTCATCGGTTGTAGGTGATGAAATTACCTTATTGCTCAAATCCTGTTTCCAGATTAAATCGCCGTCTGACTCATTTAAACAGTATACGTTGCCGTCACTTGAACCGAAAATAACACTTTCATTGACATAGCCTGGACTGGACAATATTTCATCGCCAGTGGTGAAATCCCAGTTTTTATTCTTATCGGTGCCTATACTGTAGATCTTGCCATTAGTTGAGCCGATATATATTGTATCGTCAACTACGGCAGGGGATGATTTCAGCTCACCATCCAGTTTTTTATTAAATTCAACTTTACCGTCATCATTTAAACCGTACAAATGTCCGTCATCACTTCCAAAGTAAATCACATCCTTATAATAGAATGGAGTGGATGCAACATTATCGCAGTCGTAATCCCAAATAACCTTGTGTGTGTTAATGTTGACTGCCTTAAGACCGTCTTCACAGCCTATGTACAATCTGTTTTTATGAACTATAGGTGAGGAATTTGTATGAGATTCCAAATCCAAATCCCATTCTTCTTCACCAGTTTCCATATCTACAGCTTTTAAAATACCGTCGTTTGAAACTACATATACATAATCTTTATAAATAGCTGGAGATGAATGAACTGGAGATTCCATGTTAAATGTCCATAAATTGGTTACAAAATCTGAACTTTCATCCCTGTATGCATTATGATTGACATTACCTCCAAAGCAGTCCCAATTTTCAGCCGCAACCGGAGATAAACACAAAAGTACTATAACTAATCCGATTAATAATTTTTTATACATCACAAAACCCCCTTATACATCTCTGTTGAATCTCTTTACTCCTATTATAAAGAATAAAACTGTGAAAGCCAAAAGAATCACTAAATCCAACCATACGTCTCCCAATGTTTGACCTTTAAGCATTATTCCCCTCATAGCATCGTTGAGATATGTTAACGGGAAAATATATGCAATTTTTTGTAAAATCCACGGCATGGTTTCTATCGGATAAAAAACACCTGATACAAACATCATAGGCATTGAAAACGGCAGTACGATTTGGGCATAATCCTCCTGTGTGGAAGTTCTGGCCGAAAGCATAATACCAAATCCGACAAAACACAATGCTCCGATAACCAGTACAATAAAAGTCTGCAGGAATCCACCCTTAATACTAACATTAAATAGTAAAACTGCCATAAATATAAGTATTAATGCTCTTACAAGTTCAATTAACAGTTTAGCTGCAATCTTACCGCCGATTACTGTGGAAACTGATGTTGGTGTCATGAAAAGTCTTGCAAGCTCACCGGTTTCCCTTTCACCGGCTATTGTTGCACCCATACCCATCATACAGCTCATCATGATTGTCATTCCAAGAATTGCCGGAACTAAAAAGTCAATATATTTAATATTTCCATAAATACGGTTGATATGAAGACTGATATCGTCTTTAAAATTGTTTAGAGAGTGCTGAATACTTGGCTGAATATCAGCATCCTGTGTTGAAACACTGGTTTGTGAAGCCACCATATTTGAAATCCTGTAAAATATTGCCTGTGTAGATGATTCAAGAATCTGAGCCGCCATCTGATCTGACGAATCAATATAAAGCGTTACCCCCTTCTGCTGAGAAGTGTCCTTATCATAATCGGACGGCAGTATAATGGCCGCCTTTACTTCACCCGAATCAACACGATGCTTTCCTTCATCCAAACTGTCGATAACTTCAACAACATGATAGGTTTCAGTGGTTTTTATTGTATCCAGAGTCAAATCGGTTAAATCACCGTCTGACTGTGAAACAACAACTATCGGTAAATCAGTCATTTCCCCACCCATACCATAACCGAAAAGTAAAATCATAATTATCGGAAAGGCCAGAATGGAAATCAGTCTTCCGGGATGTCTTTTAAGAGAAATCAACTCTTTTTTAATCATCCACCAGAATTTGTTAGGCTCTATCATCTTCATTCACCTCTGATGTTGATTTAATGAAAACATCTTCCAGAGAAGGTTCTTCAGTATAAATTGAAGTAATAATACCTCCTGAAGAAATGATATCATTTAAAACATTTTGAACAGCCATATCATCAAAGCTGTCAATTCTTAAATTAATGCGACCGTTACGGGCCACTTCAACACTTTTCACATTATCTGATTTTGAAATGGTTTCAATAATGCCGTCATCCCTGCTTTTCAAAAGAACAGACATCTTTTTCAAACTTAGATTTTCAAGGTCATCTTGAGAAACGGACTTTTCACTTTCATCTGAAATTTTTGTTAATGCCTCTGTAATCTCCTGCCTGTTGGACTCTAAAAGAGCATCTTTAAGTCCTTGAGGAGTATCATAGGCTACAAGATTTCCTGTGTTTATAATTCCCACATTATCGCAAAGCATGTCTACTTCATGCATGTCATGGGAGCATAAAATTATAGTGTGACCGTCATCATTCAACTCTCTAATCAAATCCCATAATGTGCGTTTTGTAGTCGGGTCAAGTCCAATTGTAGGTTCATCCAAAAACAGAATATCCGGTCGGTGAACCAAACTTGCCACAAGTGAGGCTTTCTGTTTCTGACCGCCTGAAAGTTGACCAATACGTTTGTCCTTTGCATATTTAATATCTACAAGTTCCATCAAATCTAGGATACGTGAGTCTCTTTCATCTTTTGGAACTCCATAATAGTCAGCGCACATCTGTGAATTTTCCATTACTGTCAAATCCTTATACAGACTGACCTGCTGAGGAACCATTCCCAGCAGGTTTCTGACTTCATTGGGATTTTTTTCAACATCGTATCCGCCGACAGTAGCCCTGCCTGAAGTAGGCTGAATAAGACATGTCAGCATTTTAATGGTTGTTGTTTTACCTGCTCCGTTTGGACCCAACATTCCGAAAATACTGCCCTTGGGGATTTCCAAGTTAAGAGAATTAACGGCAGTAAAGTTATTGCTGTAAACTTTTGTTAGGTCTTTCGTTTCTATTGCATTCATTTGTTAAACTCCAGTCCTGTCATTTCTTTAAAAAAGGCTAACCAATGAGGATTTTCCAAAATACCTTTCATATGAGTTTGGACAATTTTTAAAAAGTCTTTTCCGTCATTTGTTATTGAGTAAAATTTAACTCTTTTGTTGTTTTCATTAGTTTTCCACTCTCCAATAATCAATCCATTTTCCTCCATTCTGGAGAGAATTGGATAAATCTTACTTGAATTGATGGTAATTTCACATTTGGAATTTTCGAAGTTGAAAAACTCGTTTAACCTCTTCATAATTCCGTAGCCATGAATCGACTCCTTTGAAATTATCCATAAGATTAAATTATGTATTATTCCGTTGGAAAAGTTTTTGAAAACTTTTTTGTGTGATTCGTTAAACTCTTCTTGTGTCATATTCCACCTTATGTCAAAAATTGATATATATTAATATTTATTATATTTCACTACAAAATATATAAATATGAAACTCGGATTTACAACACTTGCACTGTTTATGGAACCTAACAGTGACATTATAGAACTGGCCAAAAAACACGGATTTGAAATAATTGAGATTCTTGGAGAAGATCCCTTTTATGAAAAGGATAAGGGCGAATTTAAAGACTGTGGACTGGACATTAGAATTCATGCTGCAACGGTAGACATTAACATCGCAAGTTTAAACAGAGGAATCAGAACCGAAAGTGTAAAACAGATGATTCAATGTGGACATTATGCTGAAAAAATTAATGCCAATACAATAACAGTTCATCCGGGAATAATCGGCAGGAACGAACCTCGCCTTAGAAAATGGGCATTGGAACTTGCGGTTGAAAGTGTTGGTGAGATAATAGACAACACCAACATTGAAATCTCAGTGGAAAACATGCCAGTTCGTGGAAAATTTCTGGCAAATAAAGTTGAGGAGCTTGAAATGATACAAAATGAAACAGGCTGCAGTTTAACAATCGATACCGGTCATGGAAATACATGCGGAAACCTTGAAGAAATGTTGTCTTTAAAAAATATCAGTTATTGTCATCTGAATGATAATGACGGATTTAAAGATCAGCATATCACACTGGGCGAAGG
>CACZNW010000115.1 GCA_902782595.1 uncultured Methanobrevibacter sp.
ATCTAAATGTATTTTTAGGAGCCCTAATCATATCACAAGGATACTACTCAAAAACGGCCATACAACAACTATCTGAGAACTAAAAAATTCAGACCCCTAAAATATTTTTTTCATTATATTTTCCAATAGTTAATGGGATATATGTGATGTTTGTTGAAACATTATGTATGAAAGTTATATGACGATAGTTTCAGTTTTAATTGGAGGTTTCTTCCAACTATTAAAATAATTAATTTCACACTCAATTAAACGATGATAATTACGAGCAAGTATTGTAATTATTAATAGTAATTTGCATAATAATGTATGGAGGTAAAAAAATAACTAATAATCACTGATAAATCTATCTGCCTATGGTTATTACAGTACTGTTTAGTCCTATAATGCGGGCATATTCTATTTTATCAGCAATTTTATTTAAAATGGCGATATTTGAAAATTTATCTCCATCATCAATAACTGTTGGATCAAATTCTTTTCCTTCATCTTTTATGGATACAACAACATTTTCATCGGTTATGTTAATTATGAAATCAATTGACTTTAAATTATCATTATTCTGAATAATATAACCTAACATATCCTCTATGGCCAGTGATAAAAGGGAAATTGTCCTTTCATCAAGAATATCATTAAATACTTTTGACATATCTCTAACGAAAGTCACTACTTCATTTATATCTCCATCCAAACTGAATTCGAATTGATTTTTTAAAGAGTTATCTTTTACTAGCAATAATCCCTTATATTCCCCATCAGTTTTTTTATTAATAAATTTGGTTGTTATTATTATGCAGATTATTGTAATGATTTCTGCTAAAACAAAACATAACCAAATTGAGGTTGGACCAAATAAGTTTATTAAAGGATAAATAAGGCCAATTGGTAAAATTAAACCTTCAAGAGCGGATATGGTCAATGCAATTGATTTTCTTTTTATGGCTTGCATATAAAACATCATTAAAAATGTAATTGCATTTCCGACATAACTTAATGCATATAATCTAACTGCAGTAACTACTAACTCCACATCAACGCCTTGTTTAACGGAATACATCACAACTGCAAGTTGAGGATATACAACAAAGATTAATGACATGATGAAACTTGCAATTATAACTATTTTAAATGACTGCTTCATCAAATGGGTTACAGTATTATAATCCTCCTCATTATAGTAAATTGAAACTATTGGAGACATTGACTGGGCAGTACCAATCAGGAATATAAATAATATGAATAATAGGTTTCTACAAATTCCAAATGCGGCAAATCCTGAACTTCCCATTAATGACCCGATAACATTGTTGAATACAAGTAAATTTATTGTTAAGAATAATTGTGAAGATGAAGATGAAAATCCTAAAACTACAATGTCTTTTAAATAAGTAAAGAGTGTGGAAATTTTATATTTCGCTAATCCAACAATTTTCATTGTCCTGTCATCCATAAAGAAATATCTCATCAGATAGAGAGTGCCTACAATAAAACCTGTTGAGGTCGCTAATCCTGCACCAAATATGCCTAAATCAAAAATTGAAATATAAACAAAGTCAAGAATTAGATTCACAATATTGGCCAATAACAATGCTTGAAATGCCATGTTGGGTTTACCGTCAACACGAACAAAATATGACAGTCCCATAATTAGGAATATAAATGGAATTCCTATGATGTATGCGGTGAAATAATCTTTAACAAGAGGTATAATATTTGTAGTTTGACACAGTATGCTTATTATAATGTCCATATTTAAAAAACAAACTAACGCAAATAAAATCCCTAAAACAATTAGAGAAATGAATGCTATTGTAAAATAAAGATTTCCTTTTTCTTCGTCATGATCACTTTTTGCGGTGGAACTGATTAAACTTCCTCCGAAACCAACCATCCAATATAATAAATTAATAAATGTCAAAATTGGAGCTACAACTTGAATTGCAGAAATGTTAATGGCTCCAATTAAAAAACTGACAATCAGGGAGTCTACAACCATACTTATATTTGTAGACATTGACATTAACAGTGTTGGGAGGAAAAATTCCCTAAACTTCCTATTTATTAAATTGTAATTTCGCCCATACATTTTTATCTACTCTAAAAATCGCATTGATCTAAGATAATTAATAAAGTTATTCAAATAGTCATAACTTGTTAAAGGCCAGTATATGTCCATATGATTTAAGATATTGATTGTAAACGTATTGGATACATTAACAATGCTTCTATTCTTGGCTTTACCCATACCCACTTGTGTAACAAGTCCTGAAATACCGTCCTGTTTTGTCTCATCATTTCTGGCTTCATCTAATAACCTGTTAAATTCATCCATTTCTACTTTGGCCATTTCATAACCTTGAGATTTGATTGAATGAAGTACATCTGCATAAGTGATGTAGTGGCTATTATATGAATTGAACACGGTGTTTTCTTTCGGGGTTTTAGCTAAAGCAACAATGGATTTTGCAACAATATCAATCGGACTGAATTCTGTTTGCGCAACAAGTAAATCATATGGCATGGCATGTAGAGTAATATATGCTTTTATACGATTGATGAAACCGTTTGATTCAAAGTTAATTTGGAACTCCGCATCGGATTCTCTTGCCATCAGATTACCTACACGAACTATCTTGCCTTCGCCACCATTGACAATGTGCTCCAGGACTAGACGTTCTGCTATAAACTTACTGGACAGGTATTTATTGTCCAATGCCTGACCAACATACAATGTTTGTTCATCAAATACTGTATCTTTAGGTGGGAAATTATTAACACTTTCACCGGCTGTACTTGTTGTTGAAACTTGAACATAACAAGCACCAATGTTTTTAGCAAATTCCAATCCATTTTCAACACCAAAAATATTGACATCCTCAATTTGGCTACCTTCAGCAAAGTGTTTTACATTAGCTGCAGAGTTAATGATTGTGTCGATAGGATAGTTTTCAAGTTTTTTAAAGTCTTCAATATTTGTAATGTCTCCTTCCACAACAAAAATCTTTTCACCGAATAAATCTTCGTAATTTTCATTGAAGTAGTAAAAGAGCAGGGATTTTAATCTTTGCTCTCCGCTAAGGCCATTTTTCCCACGTTGTAAACAGTAGATAAGACCCTCCTCATTTTCGATAAGTTCTTTCAATATGTGAATTCCTAAAAATCCAGTTGCTCCTGTGAGCAATACATTGCCCAACTCCCGTAAATCTCCATTTAAAAAATTGTCCATATTGTTCTGAGATAAAATCTCATCAATTCTTGAATAATCATATTGACTTTCCTCATTTTCAACGATTTCGCCACCGGAAATAAACTCGGCCAACTCTCTTGGGCTAGGGTAATTAAACAGATCAGCATATTGGACTTCATAACCTTCATTTAAAGCGTGAATGGTAAGTTTAGTAACAAGTAATGATGTTCCACCAATATCAAAGAAATTGTCTGTAACTCCAACTTTATTTAAGCCTAAAATTTCTTCAAATGCAGATGCAAAGAATGCTTCGACATTATTCGCTGGTTTTACATATTCATTGGATATTTCAGGAATCGGTAATTTCTTAACTTCAATTTTTCCATTCAATGTCCAAGGTAATGCCTTAAGTTGGACAAAAACAGATGGAATCATATATTTTGTTAATGATTGTGAAATGAAATCCTTTAGTTCGTCCTTATCGATTTCTACATCGGAAGTGTAATAAGCACATAAATGGTCGTTTTCATTGATTTTTTTAATTGCACAGACAACCTCTTTGATTGCACCGAATTTTAAAATTGATTGCTCAACTTCTCCCAATTCGATTCTTAGACCATTAAGTTTAATCTGGTTGTCCAGTCTTCCGTGAATTACGATTTCCCCTTCAGGATCGATTGTACCGTAATCACCGGATTTATAATAATCAATGCCATTAATTTTAATAAATGATTCTTTTGTACGTTTCTCTTTATTTAAATAACCTTTTCCTACACCTAATCCTCCAATATATACTTCACCTATCACTCCATCTGGAATTAAGTTGCCGTCAATATCACGCACATCCATAATTACATTGTAATTTGGTTTACCTGTTGTGATATGGTCTGCACTTGTAAGCAATTTATGGTTTGTATGTATTGTTGTTTCTGATGGTCCGTATCCATTGTATAGGTTAACATCAGGATTTATGGATTTAATTCTAGTATATAATTGTGGTTTAAATGGTTCTCCTGCTAAAGAAACGGATTTAAGATTTTTGAATGCTTCCTGCATTTCTTCTAAATCCAGGTATTGGAATAGTCTTGAAGGTGTTCCGGCCATTGCATCAACTTTTGTACGTTTAATCAATCTTGCAAGAGCAATCACGTCTTTTGCTTCAATGTCGCTTGCAAATACATATGTTAAACCGTGTGTTAATGGTACTAAAACATCACAGACTGAAATATCAAATGTTACTGTTTGAATTCCCAAAACTCTTTTTCTGTTTGTTACCACGTCGGTAATGTAGTTGTTTTCAGGTTTTACCAGCAAATAGTTTGTAATATTCCTGTGGGTGAGCATAACTCCTTTAGGATTTCCTGTTGATCCTGAAGTATAAATTAAAAATGCCAAATTGTCCGGACTAAATTCCACAACAGGATTGCTTTCATTTTCCTCTTTTAACAAGTCAAAAACATTCAATGTATTGTTGTCACTAAAATCAGAAATGATGTAATCGGCTTCAGAGTCATTGTATATGTAATTAATACGTTCTTCAGGGTATTCGGGGTCAACTGGAATAAATGCCGCTCCTGTTTTAATAATTCCCCACATGGATGCAGTCAGGTTGCTGTCCCGTTTAAGTTTAAATAAAACTTTGTCTCCTGGTTTAACTCCTCTTTTAATTAAAGCATTGGCAATACGATTGGCTTTACGGTTCAGCTCATCATATGTAAATTCACCATCTTCAGCAATTAAAGCAAGTTTGTCTTTATTTTCCTCAACGGTCTCGTGAAATACTTCGTTTAAGAATGGATTGAATGAATAATCGAATTCTTCAAGTTCCGGTTCATCTACAATGCTGATATCTTTAACTTTTGTTTGGGATATGTCGCAGCTCATGAATTTTTCCAGAATTGTTTTAACTGCACCGTTGAATAAATCTATCATATGGCTTGAGTAAAGGGAATTGTCATATTGATTGATTAATTTTAACTCGCCTTTTTCTTCCAGAACATTGAATGATATTTTAAATCTGAGGGAGTCGTAGTCAATTCTTTCTCTCTCGTAGGTTTTGCCGTTCATGTTCAGGTCTTCAATGATTTCTCCTTGATAGACATATAAAAATTCAGGGGTCAAATCATATTTGTTTGCGATTTTGGTATATGGGTAAAACTCATAATTTAAAGTGTTTAACCAGTTTTCGTTAACATTTTCTATTAAATCCTTCACTGTTTTGTCTGATTTGATATGGCATGTGAAAGGCAGTGTTTTTACAAGCATTCCAATAGTATTTCGATATTTTGGATTAGTTCTACCGGTTGATATTGTTGAGATTAATAAATCTCTTGAAAATGTAAATTTGGATAATGCTAAAACAGTAGCAGACAATAATAGGTTGTTTTCAGTTATGCCTTCTTTTCTACAGAAATTATGGACCTCAGTTGCATTCAGAGATAGTTCATTAGTGCATAAAACACCTTCATCATCGGTTTCCAAATCTGGTGTAACAACAGTTGATTCATCAAATTCAGAAATCTGATTATCGAAAAATGTTTCTGCTTGCCTGTATTTTTTGGATTGTTCCAGATCATTTTCAATTAAGCTATATTCAAAGGCATCGACAGTTTCTTCAGGGATTTCATCAATTTTACCGTCATAAAATAGAGTAATGTCTCTAAAGAATAGATTTGCTGATGTTCCGTCTAAAATTAGATGGTGGAAATCATTGAGTAAAACAACTTCGGAAGGTGTTTCAATTATGTTAAACCTAAATAAGAAGTCATCATATAATGAGAATGGACGTATGAACTCATTAATGTCGTTTGCACTTACTTCAACATCTTGTTTTGTTATTGTCACTAAATCTGAAACGTCAAATTCATCATTTCGTTTTTGAAGTATTTGACCGTCTTTTTGAATAAGTTCCATTTTTAAATAACTGTGCAGTTCAATGGCATCAATGATTGCTTTTCTTAACTTGTCGGAATCTACACTTTTATCAAATCTGATGATTTTTGGTAAATTATAACCTATCTTATCCGGATTTTTAATACAGTCAAAGTATACTCCCAGTTGATTGTGTGTTAAAGGATAATATTCTTTTAATTCAATTTCTTCATTTTCAGATACCTCATCCGCATCATTTATCAAATCAACAATTTCTAAAACATTTTTTGATTTCATCATGTCCATTATACTTACATCAACCTTCAATTCTTCGGAAATCTTTGCAAGCAACTGGATAACAGTTAGGGAAGTAAAACCGATGTTGAACAGGTTGGTTGTAACTCCGAAGTCATCCCTGGAAATGATGTCTCTGCACATATCCAATACATATTGTTCCAGTTCATTTGAAGCTTCAACGACTTCAGTTATTTCATCTTCAACGGATGGGAGCGGCAATTTTTTCCTATCTAATTTACCATTAGGATTTAAAGGTAGATTTTCCAATTGAATGAAGAATGTTGGAATCATATAGTCTGTTAATTCCTGGGAAATGTCTTCTTTTAATTTTTGAGTATCAATCTGTGAATCTGCAACATAATATGCACATAGATACTCGGTATCATTGATGAGCTGAACATTGACAAAGACCAATTCAATGTCACTGTTTTTCAGGATGATACTTTCAATTTCACCGGTTTCTATTCTTAAACCTCTAAGCTTAATTTGTGAGTCTGCTCTTCCAACAACCACCAATTCTCCATCTTCACGTTTATAACCTAAATC